>DATDOQ010000216.1:0-2928 GCA_035293205.1 Bacteroidia bacterium | reverse complement strand
AATTTAATTGGTGGCAAGTCAAGGTCACCTGGTTTTTACCCGGGAAAAAGTAATCCGTTTATTTTTTTCCGTAATACGTGTATTCATACGTATACGTCACCGGTTTCTCATGGTTCCATGCATAGGCGGGTTCAATGTAATCCTCGAGGATATTCCCTTTTAAATCACGCTTATAATTATGCTTGTATTTCGGCGCTTCAACCGGGTCGGAATAAGGCAATTCTTCATCGTGATATATTACCGGCAATAAGTGGTTCCATTTGGCGGTCCAGTCAGCGGTCGCGGTTCCAGACTCTTTTCCATTCAGCAGAATTTTATACTGTCCCACCGGATAATAATTGATTGTGTAAACGGCATTTATTTTACCCGGTATTTTCAAGATGGATTCCGAAACTCTCCCTGTAGAATCATACGAAAAATGCCAGGATTCATATAATGTATCCCCATGATAATAAGAGACACGAATGAGCTGCTGGTTTTCTTTTTCCGAAACGCCGGATGTCGTGGTAGAATCAATAAGATAAGTGCATTCTCCTCTATTATTATACCGTAAATTAACATATCGTGTAGGCTTGCCTTTTAAATAATTAATCTCACGTATCACATGACCTTCTTCATCGAGCAGCTGGTAACGGTTTTTTAACGTGCTGTCGCCGGAATAATAGAGCGAGATTTCCTTTCTTTGGCCTCCGGGGTAATAATTCGCTTCATGTGCCTGGATCATTTTGCCATCGTCAGTCCGCTGAACGCTCCGGATGACCTGGTTTTTATTGTTATAATAAAACGCATAATAATAACCGGTGTTGCCTTCCTTCTCATACACTTTCCTTCCTTTTTCATCATAACGGTATTCTTTGATGAAATGATTTTTCATTCCATTGCCGGTGTAATAAATCTTTGCCGAATGAACTTTCGCTTTGATAACGGCAGTTGAATCAGGAGGCGTATGCTCCTGGGCGCGCGCCTGCAGGCTAAGACAGCCAATAATAATGGGTAAGAAAAATGTTTTCATGGATTTCTTGTTACAATAATTGTAGTGTCAATTTCAAAAACTGTGTTCTTTTTCAGCCAAAAAAATCATCAAGCCGCCCCTTTTCTTTTACGCCAACACCGCGCTCAGTTTCCTGGACCGTACAACATTCATTCACGCTGTCGTGCTCGAAAAACAGCACATAATCACCTTTTGCTGCCCGCGGCAGAAAAATTTCTTTTTCAGAAAGCGTTTTTAACGGCTGCGTATCATACGCCATGATCCAGGGCACTGGAATATGCGCGACGGAAGGCATAAGATCCGTCACAAAAACCACGGTTCTATTCCTGTAAGAAATATGTGGCAGCATCATCGCGCCGGTATGTCCGTGCGCAAACCACAGTTTCATACCGGGCAGCAGTTCGTCTTCCTCTTTCAGAAATTTCAATTGGCCGCTTTCCCGGATCGGCAAAATATTTTCTTTCAGAAAGCTTGCTTTTTCACGCGCGTTCGGTTTTGTCGCCCAATCCCAGTGTGTTTCATTCGACCAATAAGTTGCATTTGGAAAGGCCGGAAGCAGCTTTGAACGGTCTGCGTTGTATTTGATGCTGCCGCCGCAATGATCAAAATGAAGATGCGTAAGGAACATGTCTGTTATATCTTCCGGACTGAATCCTTTTGCTTTCAGTGATTTCTCCAGTGTCATTTCACCATGTAAAAAATAATAGCTGAAAAATTTCGCATCCTGCTTGTCACCAATGCCGTTATCGATCAGGATGAGCCGGTTGCCGTCTTCAATCAGCAGGCAGCGCATGGCCCAGGTGCACATGTTATTTTCATCCGCAGGATTGTACCGGTTCCACAGACTTTTCGGCACAACCCCGTGCATGGCGCCACCATCCAGCTTAAAAAATCCGGTATCGATCGTGTGTAATTTCATCTCTGTAGAAACTGTTTTAATCCTGCAAGGCCACTAATTTGCATAAATATACGGAGTGGCACGAAATGCCTGCCGCGGCATCGCATTAAACGCAACGAAAATGGCTAATTCATATTTCGTACTATATGTTTTTTCCTCCTTCGTACTATTCGTATTTCGTACCCGATAGCCATCGGGTTCGTACTATTCGTACTATTCGTATTTCGTACTTATTTTCGTACTCTATGCGGATTCACTTTATAGCTATTGGTGGAAGCGCGATGCATAACATGGCGATCGCGATGAAATTAAAAGGACACGCTGTTACCGGCTCCGACGACGAGATCAACGAGCCTTCTAAAAGCCGGTTGGAGCGGCATGGACTTTTTCCGGCACAACCTGGCTGGCATGCGGATGAAATCACCAATGATATCGACGAGATCATTTTAGGAATGCATGCGCGGGCAGATAATCCGGAGCTGGTCCGTGCGCAGGAATTGGGACTGAAAATATTTTCCTACCCGGAATACCTGTACGAGCAAAGCAAAAATAAAACGCGTGTGGTCATCGGCGGGAGTCATGGCAAAACTTCGATCACAGCGATGGTGCTGCATGTTTTAAAATTTGCCGGAATTGATACGGATTACATGGTTGGCGCCCAACTGGCCGGTTTTGAAACAATGGTAAAGCTGACAGAGAACGCAAAATACATGGTGCTCGAAGGTGACGAATATCTTGCATCTCCGGTTGACCGCCGGCCAAAATTTCATCTTTATCATCCGCATATCGCCCTGCTGAGCGGAATTGCCTGGGATCATATCAATGTCTTCCCGACTTTTGAAAATTACCTCGAACAGTTCCGCATTTTTATTGACCTGATTAAAAAAAGCGGTACACTGGTTTATTGCAAAGAAGACCCGGCTTTGAACAAGCTCGCTTCAGGCGCGCGGTCAGACATTGCACTGCGACCCTACGGTATTCCGCCGCATGAAATAGAAAAAGGAACAACGTATCTCCTGCGTAACGGAAAAAGTTTGCC
>DATDOQ010000215.1:0-10302 GCA_035293205.1 Bacteroidia bacterium | reverse complement strand
ACATTCCGGATGGTTGCCGGTCGGCCTTCATAAATGCGCATCTCGTAGTCGATCGTATCGCCGTGAATGCGCACCTCAACCGGGTTGATCTGGAAAAAAAGATAACCCTGGTCCATATACAGCGAGCTGATGTCATTTCCCTGCGCACTCATGTACAAACGCGAATCAAAAAGTTCTTCGTTGTAGGTTTCACCCGGCTTGATGCCGAGCATATCCGTGAGGTATTTTGAAGAATACTTGGTGTTGCCCACCCAGGTGATCGTTCCGAATTTGTATTTGCGGCCTTCCACAATGTTCAGGTGAATGCGCACCCGGTTTTCAGACAAACGCTGAACGGAATCAATAGCAAAACGGACATCGCGGTAACCTTTCGAGCGGTATTTGGCAAGCACTTTTTGTTTATCGGTATCATAATTATCCTGCAGGAATTTCGATTGCTTGAACGGATTCCACCAATGCTTTTCCTTGGTGTCCTTCATCATGCGTTTGATTTTTCCCTTTTTAAATTCCTGGTTGCCGGCGATCAGGATCTCCTCAATGCGCACTTTTTTCCCTTTGTCGATCGTGATCTTCAGCTGCACAAAACGGCCGCCTGTATCAAACGGGATCGCTTCAACAGTGGTTTTGCAATTGATGTATCCATCATCGATGTAATGTTCATTAACGATCTGAATGATCTGCTGCCGTTTGTATTCCGTAAAAACTTCCCCGCGCAGCCGAAGCTTTTCTTCAATGTCCTCGCGCTCGCTTTTTTTGATTTTTTTCCCGCCGGGACGTACGATCAGCAAACCTTCCTTAGGCACAAGAATGTTTGGTTTTTCCACAACAACAAACCGCAGCCAGATATAAGCTCCTTCAACCTTTGCAACTTCCAGCCAAATGTCTTCGAACAACCCTTCCTTCCAGATCTTGTCGATCGCGGCGGATGTTTTTTCTCCCGGTACGGTGATCTTATCGCCAATCGGCAGGCCGGAGATCAGCCGCACCACATTCGAATCAATGTTCCTGCAGCCGCTTACATAAACGTCAACCAGTGTGTATTCTTTAGGATTCGCGTAGCTGATCACATTGGTATCCCCGCTCATAACACTGCCTGTCTGGGCCCGCGCAGGATCAATAATAAAAGCGAACAACAGGAATAAAATAATTTTCGGCATAATTCAACCGCATTCATGCGGCATTTTTTCAGGGATTGTTTGATTGAATAAAATCAGGTTCCTGGTCCGAAACCTGTGCGCTTGTTTTTCCGAAGCGCCGTTCTCTTCCCTGGTAATCGACAATCGCTTTGTAAAATTCTTCGCGGTCAAAATCCGGCCAAAGCGTGTCGGTAAAATAAAACTCGGCATAAGCGGCCTGCCAGAGCAGAAAATTGCTGATGCGGTGTTCCCCGCTTGTGCGTATCAGCAATTCCGGATCGGGATAATTTGCCGTTTGGAGATGTTGTGTGAAAATTTCCGCGTTAATATCCGCTACATCCATTTTGCCCGATTTCACTTTCGCCGCAATTTTTCGCGCCGCTTCCACGATCTCCCAGCGGGAGCTGTAGCTCAGCGCGAGTATCAATGTCATCCGTGTATTGCCTTTTGTGGAAGCCTTTGCTTCTTCCAGCTCACGCCTGCAGTCTTCAGGCAGGCTGTGAATGTCGCCAATGGTTTCCAGCCGGATCTGGTTATCGCGCAGCGTTTTTGTTTCTGCGTGAATGGTGTGCACAAGCAATTGCATAAGCGCGCTCACTTCTTCAGCGGGACGATTCCAGTTTTCGGTGGAGAATGCATAAAGTGTAAGATGCTTCACACCGATCTCAGCTGCCGCCTCCGCCGTTTCACGAACAGCATTGACGCCGCCCTGGTGTCCGAAAACACGGTGTTTCCCCTGCTGCTCCGCCCAGCGACCGTTACCATCCATGATAACCGCAACGTGCAGGGGCAAGCGCGCAGAATCAATTTTTTCTTTCCAGCTCATTGTTGCTTGTTCCGCTCTTGCCGGCAAAAATTAAAGACCTATTCCGATACATGGCTTATTATGGCCTGGCAGCTGGAAGGTGAGCGTAATTCCTGCAAATGAATACCAGTCTTTCGTGCGCGGATTTCCTCTTTGCCGGCCAACGTTCGTTGCCGCATTTCCACTCCGGTCAGCAATTGCAACCGCGATACTTCCACCATTTGCATACAGAATATTCGGATCCGCGTAAACGGTGCTTACGTCATCGAGGTAATCCGTGAATGTTTTGCGAAGGCCCCACTCGATCACAAGGCCGATATTTTTCGCCAGGTTCGCGCGAATGCCCGCGCCGAACGGAATGGAAACCTGGTAACGCATGTATGGTTTGGTCTGCCCTTCTGTTTTCAAAGGCTGCAAAGGAACCCATTGATTTCCAAAGGATGCTTTCGGATCAAAATAATACAACGCTCCGCCAAGAAACATGAAAGGTGTGAACTGGTGACGATCATCACCGATTTTATATTCAATGAAATTAAATTCCCAGCGGCCGGCCAGCTCATAAAGGTTGGAACGGAAGCTGAGATTACGCTGCTGCTGCTCATAGGAACTGGAGCGCGCGTCAATTCCCTGGATGCTCCCAAACAACAAACTTCCCGCAAGGGCCAGCCGGTTGTTGAAATTATGCCGGTAGACGAGACCCGCCGCCGGACGGGTCAGGCTGTTGAGATGTCCTGACGGATTGAGATCCCCGGTATAGTAGGAACCACCGAGAAAAATTCCGATCTCATTCGTCTGCTGCCCGGCGAGGTTAACTGCAGTTGCAAACAGGATCGCTAATGTGAGTGTTCGTTTCATTGTAACAGAATCCCTCTATAAACGGGAATTTGTAAGGGTTTGTTGCCTTTTTTTTATAACCTGCAAATATAGCCGTTTTAAGCCTTCATGCCGGATATGTAATAATCTGTTTTTCAGTTGATTTTCAATGTTTTATGCTTAGTTGCGCGCGTCATGCCCCCAAAGCAGTTTTTCGCGGATCGTCTGAAAAAAATGCTGGTCCCCAAACCGCACCAGGCTGATCTTAAAATCTTCCTTCCGCAGAATGATCTCCGTGTCCTCGGAAAAGCTCTCCGTGCGGGAGTCAAGAGTTGCAAAATATTCCGGGCAGCGGCCTTCCACACGAAGCTTGATTGTATTGTCCTCCGGGATGATCAGCGGACGCACATTCAGGTTATGCGGCGAGAGCGGTGTGATGATAAAGCTTTTTGCATCCGGCACCATGACGGGACCGCCGCAGGCAAGCGAATACGCCGTTGAACCGGTTGGCGTTGCCACAATGAGGCCGTCTGCCCAATAGGAATTCAGGAATTCGCCGTTTACAAATGTATGCACCGTCATCATGGAAGATTCTTTTCGCTGGATCGTAAATTCATTCAGCGCGTAGTTCACATCCCCAAACAGGTTGTTTTTTGTTTCAACCTTGATCAGCGTTCTTTTATCAAGAACAAATTTTTTCGCTTTCAGGCGTTCAACCGCGTATTCCGCCGCCTGATCCGCCGTGACGCTCGCCAGAAATCCCAGCCGGCCGGTATTTATTCCCAAAATGGGGATCCCGGAATTCCGGACGAAAGAAATGGTTTCGAGAATCGTGCCATCACCGCCAATGCTCAGCAGGAAATCTGCCTGGCCGCGGATACTGTTAAAATCTTCTAAAACTTTCACTTTTTTCGGCAACCGGACCTGCAGCACGAGATATTGCATGTACTCCGAACCGATGAGGAGTTCGGCGCCGCTTTCTCCCAACTTGTCAAAGAGCACCTGTAAAACAGGCGGAAGCAGCTTTTCAGTTAGGCGGCCGTAAATCGCAATTTTCATAGTTTCCGGACCTGACCGCTGTTTCCATTTTTCAGACGGAAGCGCAGGTAAAAGGTTGCCCAAAGGTAGGTAATTGCCTCCCGCACACAAGACCCTGTTACCTGCAGGCAGCGCCTGAATAAATTCGCCTTAAAATGGCGTTCCGAGGTGCAGGAAAAATCCGCTTTCACCAATTGCATTGAAAGCATACTCGACGCGCAGTGAAAGATCGTAATAGGTTACAATATCGATTCCTGCGCCGTAACCAAACAGCAATGAATTTCCGAGCTGGTTGTTATCAGCGGCATTGGAGGCCCGGTCGCGCACGAATCCCGCATCGGCAAACAGGCCTGTGTAAATTGCTATATGAAATGTGTTGAATTTTTCCACCTTCAGCTTTGGAATTTTATACACGTGCGGTTTCAGCAGCTGGTAACGGAAAGAAATTTTACCAAGCACATAACTCTGACCGTCGACGACATAATATTCATAACCGCGGACATAATTTGAAAATCCGAAGGCGCGCTGGTGCGAATAAGGTGGCGTTCCAGTGGTCATCCAGCGTCCACGGATCATACCAGCGCCAAAAAATCGCGGCCACAACCGGCGGTAATGCCGCAAACCGGCAACGACATAAAAAACATTCAGATTTTCGTAAGGCAAAATTCCGAAGCCCAGCTTTGCCATTTCAAATTCCTGGAAATTTCCCCGCAGCGGATACGCTTTAATGTCGCGGTGATCCCGGATGACCCGGTATGACAATGTAAAATATTCTGTTTTTTTCAGACCGGATGCCAGGTAATCGGATGCCAGCTGAATCACTGAATCGACGATCGCCGTATTCGTATATTTAAAATCGAGCGTGTGGCGGATGTAAATTCCCCGCCGGTATGCAAGCTGAATTCCAACACCGGTTTCACGCCGCACGAATCCTTCCTGCGCCCGGTAAAACTGCAGCTTGTTGTTGCGCGTCGCATAAGCCACCTCATGACTCTGCGTATAAGATGTGGTGAATGTTAACCCGAGCGTTTGCTTCAGGTTGATGTAAGGTATCGCGTACTGCGCCCCGAATTGCCGCGCGTAACCGAAACTGCAAACCAGCGCAATGGATTCTTTTCTACCCCGGAAATTATAGCGCCAGAGGTAAAAACCATAAGTCGCGCGTTCGAGATTATGTCCATGCTGCCACCAGGTATTGAAATTTTGTTCGGCCACGTCGAAAATTGGTGTGGGCCACGTGTACCAGCGTTCGCGCACGCTCACCACGATATCTGTACGCGTGCATAACGGATCGAGCGAATCGAAAGAACAATACGGCGCGATCGCTACGAAGTTGAAAAGGGCGGTGTTCAGCAGGTTTTCCCTTGAGCGCGCCGACCGTCTCCGGAGTTCGCTGCCCGTGAGCGTGTCGCCGGAGCGGAACGTCATTTCGCGTTCGAGAATGAATTGTTTCGTGATTTTATTTCCCGCAAATGAAATGGAGCGGATAATATAAACGGATGAATCGGGCAGCAATGTGTCCACGCGCACTTGTCCCGGCTGGATTCCTGCAATCGGAGTGACGGAAGAATCGACAGGTGCAATTACCTGGGCCGGCAAAACAATGCCCGCAAAAAGAAAAAGTAAAACCAGGGAGAAACGCAACCACATGCAATGCAAAGGTAGAGGTACCCCAGGAAACTTATCGCTTGCTTCTGAATGTTCTAAAAAATGAATATACCGTTGTGGGTTAGGGGAAGGAAGTAAGTGCGTGTGCTTTTGTTTCTTTCTGCGTGTGTGGATTGGTTGTTCTTTAATTCAACATTTTATTAAAACCACGGAGGTAAAAGGAGGCATGCACGGAGGGGGCACGGAGGAAAGATAGTTTTCATCACAGGGCTCTTGTGTGGGAACTTTAACGCTAAAACAGCATATTTTAAAAGGGCTACAGAGATTACAGCCAAGCACGAAAATGCTTGGTTTAAAAAATCACAGTTGATGAAAACAAAAGCAGATCTGCCCTTATTACATATTGATGTAGTTCATGAATTCCTCATAGCGCTGCTGCATATCCTCTTCATAGGAACTCTGGTGGTAGGTCGCTTTTACCACATAATTATATCGGGCAAACGTCTGCAGAATTCTTGACAGATCATCTTTATTGACCTTTAAGGTTACCTCAACCTTGTTGGAATCCGGCACGCTGCCCACATAACAGCTGAGGATTTTCGCGTCATTCCCTTCGACTATTTGTGAAATCTGGGAGAGTGAATAATCGACATTGTTCACTTCGAGCACGAGTATGCCTCCCGGACTGCGCACAGCCGCAAGCCGCGAAAGTTTTTCAGCAAGGCGCGGCAATGTTACGGAACCGAGAAATTTTCCGTTCTCATCGGTTACGGCGATCACGTCGAGCGAGAGCTCAGCCATCAGTCGAAGCGCGTCGTATACGTGTTGTCCGGAATGCAGCACGGGTTTGATGAGCGTTAACCGGTGTGAACCGATGGGGGCATCGGGCTCATCCAGATCATACAGTTCATCTTCGGAAATCATTCCGATAAATTCCTTGCCTTTCACAACGGCAAGATTCGAAACATGGAATTCATGCATCCACGCCAGCGCCTTCAGGGCCGTGTCCTCGATCTTAAGCGGCGGAATGTCTTCGTTTATCAGTTCTATGGCAGTCATTGGGTCCTGCATCCGGCGCACCGGTTCACATACATTTATGTTTCCTTACAACCGTTTGCACCTATTATAACGCAAAAGGCATGCAAAAGTTGAAAGCATTTTACAACTGGATTTTTTTTATCGATAATTTGCAATTAATAGCATACAACCGGGAGAAATGTTGAAGCTATAGGCGCACAAATTTACGAAACACCGGATATTCCGGGAGAACCCGGCATAATGATATGCACAACCAAAAGTTTGAAAACGTGAAATTGCAGCGATCAATTACGCCGGTTCGATGTTTCATCGTGTGCGTGTACACCTTTTTACGATAAAAAACTGAAATAGATGTATACTCATTGATTTTGACTGAGAATTACGACTTTTACGGGATAGCCGCAGACAAAATCGGTCTTTGCTATTGAGAAAAAAGTAACCATCTTATCCGGATATTCGTAGAATTTAAATCTTCATTTTAATCTCCCGGGGGCATGACGAAATTAAGTGTGAACATTAACAAAATTGCTTTACTCAGGAACAGCCGCGGAGGCAATGTACCGGATGTTTTAAAAGCAGCATTGGATATTGAACGCTTTGGCGCTGAGGGCATTACGGTGCATCCGCGCCCTGATGAAAGGCATATCCGTTATAACGATGTGCGCAAGCTTAGGCCTTTGTTAAAAACTGAATTTAACGTGGAAGGCAATCCGCGCGAACCGAGTTTTGTTAAGCTGGTTCTGGAGGTGCTTCCCGACCAGGTTACACTCGTGCCGGATTCAACGAACCAGCTGACATCCAATCATGGCTGGGATACGGTAGCGAACAGGGATTATCTGCGGAAAATAATAACTGTATTTAAAAGCGCGGGCATACGCACTTCTATTTTTGTCGATCCCTCTCCGGCCATGATCCGCGGCGCGCAACAGGTGGGCGCTGACCGCATTGAGCTTTACACAGAAGCCTACGCAAAACACTATTCTAAAAATAAAGAATCCGCCATCGCGAATTATGCGGAAGCGGCGATCATTGCCAATCTCGTAGGACTCGGCGTAAATGCCGGGCACGATCTGAGCCTTGAAAATCTTCATTATTTCGCCGATAATATTCCGGGCTTGCTGGAAGTTTCCATCGGTCACGCGCTGATCGCGGATGCGCTTTACCTCGGCCTGGAAAACACGGTTGCGATGTACAAGCGTGAACTTGTTGTTCAGAAAGCTTATGTAAGAAAAGCGGGATGATATCCGGGAGTAAAATTTGCTTAATTGCATATTAAACTTCCACTCACTTGCTGTTTACAAACAGACGCTTCGTGTGACTCACGCCATCGTTTATGAGCCGCACTAAATAGCATCCCGCCGGCCATTCCGAAACATCAATCGCAACCGAAGATTCCAAACCGGCGTCTTTTATTATCCGCGTTAACATCATCTTCCCCCGCAAATCAAAAACGGTGATCTCTGCCTGTTTTGTTTCTTTTGCAAATGAAATCGTCACTACATCACTCGCCGGATTTGGAAAAATACCGAAGGTCAGTTCCGCTTCATTCGCATCGTCAATCGCCAGCACATCATCCAGGCTGCGTTTCCATACACCGTTTCCGTGGGTGAAAGCGTGCAACATCCGGTCGGAATAAGAAACCACCAGGTCGAACACCATCGCCCACTCCGGCAAACCGGTATTGTGCGCTGTCCAGGTTGCGCCGGCATCGAGGCTGACGAATAAGCCAATATCGCTGCCGGCATAAATAATATCCGGGTATTGCGGATCAACGGCGAGGCAATGAAAAGGAACATCGGGCAGCGCAACGCTCACATCGTTCCATGTGATACCAGCATCCGTTGTTTTATAAATATGCCCGGTCCCAAAGCCGGAGAAAACCACGTATGCGATTTTGCTGTTGCGCGGATCAACCGTCAACCTTCGTGGATAACGATTGGGCAAGCCGGCTGAGCGATCAGAAAAAGTAAACCCACCGTCGGTGCTCAGCATCACGTGCATTGGGCCATTATCTGCAGAAGTTGTGATGTAAACAGAATCTTCATTTGTTTCTGAAACGGTGATGCAAAGAATGTGATTTGAATTTGGATCCACAGGCATTGGGCTTACAATTGAAAAAGACATGCCCATATCATCGCTTCGCACGAGCGCCTGCTCGCCCGCATACAGCCGCGAGTTATCCGAAGGCGCGATCACAAAAGGCGCAAGGAATGCCGCCGCGTTTCCACCTGTGGAGCTTGAAGGATAGTTAAGAATAGGATAATAACTCATCGCATGATCAAGCGACTGGTAAACATTGAGGTATTGATAAGAACAGTACGAAACGTCATCGTAGGTCGGATCGATCGCGTTCCATGAACCATCACCTCCAAGCACAGGGTACCAGTATGGAAATCCCGCATACGCTATTGTATTATTATCCTGCAAACCTACCAGTATAAAATTAGGATCCGTACGGGAAATGCTGCCTATGTAACACTGGGTTGTGACATACCCTTCGTTCGCCGCAATATAATTATCACCGTAATCATAAGTAAGAAAAAGTCCGCCGTCCGTAATAACATATACGCTGTTCGGATTTTGTGGATTCGCTACCAGTTCGTGGACATCGGCATGCGGCATATAAGTTGTCCAGTCCGAAACAGGAATAAAGGATCCGCCACCGTCGGAGGAGCGATAAACTTCAATACCACCGGCAAGCACGATATTCTGATCATCGGGCTTGATCAAAAGTCCTTCGCAATACCAGCCCTGGTAACCGGTGATATCCTGCGATGACATTGCTGTCCATGATGCGCCTTTGTCGGTGGTTTTATAAAAACCGATCGTGTTAAACATATCGCACAGCTCCGCCACCGCCATATCATTGTTAGCCGCGTAAAGTGCGATCTGGATTCTTCCCGTATGTGGCGTATTGGGAAATCCATTAGTAACCAGCGCCCAGTTCAAACCACCATCGGTGGAACGGTATAAACCTTTATTCGCGCTGTTCAGGTTGCCGGCGCCACACATCACAACACTTGTATCGGAATTATGCAGCGCTACATCCATGCACATGGTTACGGTCAGCACCTGCGCCCAGTTCTGCCCCGCATCGGTGCTTTTATAAACTCCTTCTGTAGTCGCGGCAAAAACCGTCTGCGGCCGCAGCGGATTTATTTCTATTTCCCAAACGCCCCGTTGATTCTCATATGTCCAGTTCAAAGCCTGCGTCCAGGTAGCACCACCGTCGGTTGTTTTAAAAATTCCCATTCCTACTGTTCCGCGCGTGGTGCGGTCGGTCAGACCATTTAAGGGATTCCCGTAATTATAGGTTTCGCCCGTGCCGATGTACATTTCATTTGTATTTTGCGGATTGATGGCAATGGTGCTGATGCCAAGCACAGGAAAACCAATGGGAACATAGGTCCATGGATTCGGGCCGATTCCACCGGTTACAGATTTCCAAAGTCCCCCGCTGGCAGAGCCCATCCACAATTTCAGCGTGTCATTCGGATCAATCGCAAGGCATAAAGTTCTGCCCCCGATATTGGTCGGTCCGATATTCGTCCATGATCCCGCGAACGTTTCAGCCGGATTATCAAAACGCGCATGCATTTGATTCAACGCCCGCGCATAGCCATCCCGGGGCATTTCGGCGTTCGGATAGGCGCGTGTTTTGCTAATCCATTGCAATGCCTCCAGCGCTCCGGAAGTTTTTTTCTGTTCAGAAAGAGGAATTTTTCGCTCAGCAACGGAAGATTGTTGCACAACCAGGTAAAAAGAAATTCCTGGAAAAAGGAAAAAAAGGCAAATGCAGAGGTTGCGCATGACGTCGGATTTTAGCGGGAAGATCGTGAATCCCTTGTCGATAAGCAATTTTTC
>DATDOQ010000214.1:0-5605 GCA_035293205.1 Bacteroidia bacterium | reverse complement strand
TAACGGGCGCTTCAAACGGAAACTGGACACTGAATGTGGCTGACATCCTTCCGACCCAGACAGGTACGCTGCGCCGCTGGACCCTTACATTGAATACGCCGAACGGAATCGTTTCTTACAGCTGGTCGCCATCAACCGGATTGAGTGCGACCAATGTCAGCAACCCGGTAGCCACCCCAACAGTTACAACAACTTATTCTGTTACAGCTACAGATCAGTGGGGATGCAGCTGGTCCGGTAGCAGCGGGATCTCTGTCAATCCAAATCCGGTTATTTCAGTTGCCGGAAACACGACTGTTTGTGAAGGCAACAGCACAGTGCTTACAGCCAGCGGCGCGGATACTTATGTCTGGAGTTCCGGCGGAAGCGATGCCGCTGAAACTGTTTCACCCGTCACACCTACAACCTATACCGTTACAGGAACAGATGCAAATGGATGCATCGATTCTGCTATGGTCACTGTTAACATTAACGCAAATCCAACCATTGCTGTAAGCGGTTTCTTCACCATCTGCAGCGGATCTTCAACAACACTCACCGCGAACGGAGCGGACACGTATGCCTGGAACACAGGCGCAACGACCGATGCCGAAACCGTGAGTCCGGCTTCCACAACATCCTATACGGTCACCGGAACGGATGGAAATGGCTGCACCGACTCGGAAGTAGTAACGGTAACAGTTGATCAATCTCCAGTCGTAACCGTCAGTGGAAACACAACTATCTGTGAAGGAAATTCAACCACACTTACTGCAACAGGCGCAGACTTTTATTCCTGGAGCAGCGGCGGAAACATGGCCTCGGAAACCGTGAGCCCGGCCGCAACGGCAACCTTTGTAGTTACAGGAACTGCAACCAATAACTGCACTTCAACCGAAACGGTGACTGTAACAGTAAATTCAAATCCTGTAATTACAGTTTCCGGAAATACAATCATCTGTAGTGGAAGCACCTCAACACTTACCGCAAGTGGAGCGGATATTTACAGCTGGAACACAGGCGGAACGAATGCAGCTGAAACAGTTTCCCCAGCATTGACAACCATTTACACGGTTAGCGGCATGGATGCCAACAACTGCACCGGATCAACAACGGTAACTGTTATTGTTAATGAAAATCCTATTGTAACCGCTAACGCAACTTCATCTACAGTTTGCGGCGGATCGCCCGTGACACTTACGGGTGCCGGTGCAGATTCCTATTCCTGGACAGGCGGCGTTACCGATGGTGTTTCTTTCACGCCCTCTGTTTCTGATACATATACGGTCACAGGTACGGATGCAAATAATTGTTCATCCACCGCCAGTGTTACTGTGAACGTCAACGCAGCGCCTGTTGTAAATTTGGGTGCAGATATCGCCGTATGCAGCGGACCTGTCATCCTTGATGCGCAGAATCCGGGCAGCACTTTTTTCTGGGATGATGCGAGCATGACACAAACGAAAGCTGTAAACTCTTCTGGAATTTATTGGGTGGATGTTACAGATGGCTCAGGCTGCACCTCGCGCGATTCGATAGAGGTAACCATTAACGCAAACCCGGTGGTGACCCTTGGCAACGATATTACACAATGCGGCGGAACCGTTCTGCTCGATGCAGGAAATCCGGGCGCAACATTCCTGTGGAATGATAACAGCACCTCGCAAACGCTTGCGGCTTCTTCCAGCGGAACGTATTATGTTACCGTAACTTTTGCCGGCGGCTGCGATGCTACTGATACGATTGGCGTAACTATCAATCCGCTTCCGGCCGTGACGTTATCACTTCCGATGGATACACTTTGCCAGAACATGGTGGGATCAATTACGCTCAGCGGCGAATCGCCGGCAAACGGAACATGGAGCGGTAACGGCGTTTCAGGAAACAATTTCACGCCATCAATGGTTCCTTCCGGATCGACCGCAATCAACTACACTTTCACGGATGGAAATGGCTGCAGCAATACTGCGGTTGATTCGTTCTGGGTGGACCCTTGCAGCTGGATTGACCAGTATGGAACCGGAGAATCTATCCTGCTTTATCCGAATCCAACGAATGGCCTGTTCACGCTGGTGATCAATAGTTCCGGCGTCAGCGAAGTTTCGTTGCGGATCACCAATCTTCAGGGTCAGATCGTTTTCCAGGAAAATGTAAACACATCCGGTAATGAAATCACGAAGCAGATCGACATCAGCGCCCTTGCTAACGGAGCCTATTTTGTGGAGGTGGTTTCTGACAGTGGCAGCCAGGTAAGTAAAGTGATTAAGCAGCAGTAAATTTTTCCGGGGCATACGCACCGAATATATTTTTATCGCAACCAAAAACTTGTTCTGCCAGCCCTTCGATAAACTCAGGGCCCGGCGGAACAAGTTTTTTTATGGCTGATCCTTCTCCTTTTTTTCATCACAGGAGCAATCGCACCCGCTTAATAATTACCCGTAACTTTAAAGGACAGATTATGCTCAGTCCGAATGCCATTACCGTTCTGGAAAGCCGTTATCTCCTGCGGGATAAAGACGGAAATTTAATTGAAACGCCCCAACAACTTTTCAGGCGGGTTGCGAATGCCATTGTCCAGGCTGAATATAAGTTTGGCGAAAAAGATCCTGGTAAAAAAGAGCTGGTGCGCGGATTGGAAACGAAGTTTTATGAGGCGATGGCCAGTGGCCAGTTCATGCCCAATTCACCCACGCTCATGAATGCCGGCACGCACCGCCAGCAATTGAGCGCGTGTTTTGTATTGCCGGTGGAAGATTCGCTCGAAGGCATTTACAACACGCTCAAGCACGCGGCGCTCATCCATCAAAGCGGTGGTGGAACGGGGTTTAATTTTTCAAAGATCCGTCCGCACGATGATTTCCTGCAGGATTCCGGCGGGACTGCTTCCGGTCCGGTTTCTTTTATCGAACTTTTTGACGCTTCCACAGAACGGATCAAGCAAGGTGGACGCCGCCGCGGCGCGAATATGGGAATCCTCAACTGCGATCATCCGGATATTGAATCCTTCATCACTTCAAAACGCATGCCCGGCGCTTTAAGGAATTTCAATATTTCCGTCGGCGCGACGAATGCTTTCCTCGATGCGGTGGAAAAAAACAAATCCTGGCAGCTGATCCATCCGAATTATAAAACGGTGGTGAAAGAAATTCCCGCGAAAAAACTCTGGGAACTGATCATTGACAATGCCTGGAGCACCGGTGATCCGGGAATGATCTTCCTCGATGTGCTGGAAGCCGCCAACCCCACGCCCAAGCTCGGCCGCATCGACACCACCAATCCCTGCGGCGAAGTTCCGCTGCTCGCGTATGAAGCGTGCAATCTCGGTTCCATCAATCTTTCGCTCTTCACCAAAGAAGTGAACGGCAAACCGGCAATTGATTTTGATGCATTAAAAAAAACCATCTCCCTTGCCGTGCGGTTCCTTGATAATGTTGTAGAAGAAAACAACTATATCTTGCCGGAGATCACCCGTGTCGTGAAAGGTAACCGCAAAATTGGTCTGGGCCTGATGGGCTGGGCGGAATTACTTATAATGCTCGGAATCCCATACGCGTCGAATGAAGCGACCGCGCTGGGAGAGAGATTGATGAAATTTGTTTCCGAAACAGCGCTTGAAGCTTCACGACAGTTGGCGGTCGAAAGAAGATCTTTTTCATCCTGGAACGATTCGATTTACGCGCCGCATGATCCGGTCCGCAATGCAACCCGCACAGCGATCGCGCCCACAGGAACGATCGCGGTCATTGCAGGCACTTCCCCTTCAATTGAACCGCTGTATGCCCTCGCATTTGAACGCCGCAATGTGCTGCGGGGCCAGACGCTGACGGAAGTGAATGAAATTGTTTTTAAACGCCTGCAGGATCGCGGACTCCTGAATGAAAAAGTGAAATCAACGATCATTGCCGAAGGTCACGCCGAAAACACGGATCTTCCTGACGAGTGGAAAGAATTGATCCGGACAGCGCCGTTCATTGCGCCGGAATGGCATCTGCGTCATCAGGCGGCTTTCCAGAAGCATACGGACAATGCTGTATCTAAAACGATCAATCTTCCGGAGAGCAGCACACGCGAAGCTATCAGCGAAATTTACATGAAAGCCTGGAAGCTGGGACTGAAAGGCATCACGGTTTACCGTGATAAATGCAAGCCGGAACAAGTAATGAATGCGGGCGCCGCGTGTGAAATTTGCGCGACGTGAGGGAAATTTTTACCAGGAAAAAGAAAAATTGGGCTAATACAAGTTTGAACCACAGGGCACTAAGACGCAGAGGAATAAAATCGGAAAAAATCCGTGTCTCCGAGTCTCCGTGGTTAAAGTCAGGCGAAAAGATTTTCCGTCCTCCAATAATTTTTTTCAAATCTTCTTCAGAATTTCCGCTGCCTTTTCGAGCGTTTCATCTTTTTTCGCGAAGCAGAAGCGCAGCACCTGGTCATGGACCGGCATGTGGTAAAAAACAGAAATGGGAATTGCCGCTATGCCTTTTTCTTTGATCAGCCGCACGGCGTAATCGGTGTCTTTTTCATCGGAAATATCACCATAACGCAGCAATTGGAAATAAGTTCCGGCGCTTGGGGTGAGTGAAAAGCGCGAACCCTTCAGCAGCTTGATGAATTTATCTCGTTTCTTCTCGTAAAAGCTGCCCAGGCCTTCATAATGTTTTTTATTCCTCAAAAATTCTGCAATGCCATATTGCAATGGCGTGTTGCAGGCAAAAACGAGAAACTGGTGAACTTTCCGGAATTCGGTCATCAGCTGTTTAGGCGCGAGACAATAGCCGATTTTCCAGCCGGTGGTGTGGAATGTTTTGCCGAAAGAAGAAATGATAAAACTCCGGTTCGCGAGGTTCGGATATTTCGCCATGCTTAAATGCGCCTCATTATCGAAAATGATATGCTCATACACTTCATCGGATAAAATAATGATGTCTGTATTCTTTGTCAGCTTGTCGAGCTGCTTCATGTCATCGGCGGAAAGAATGGCGCCGGTGGGATTATGCGGCGAATTAATGATGATCATCCGGGTGTGGTGATTCACCACTTTTTTCAGCGCGTTCCAGTCGATGTTGTAATCCGGCGTTTTTAGCGGGAGATAAATCGTTTTGCCGCCGTTCAGCTCGATCGCCGGTTCGTAGCAATCATACGCCGGTTCAAAAATGATCACTTCATCATCTTCGCGCACAATGGCGGCAATGGCTGTGTAGATCGCCTGAGTGGCGCCGGCAGTCACCGTAATTTCTGTTTCAGGATCATATTTCGCCCCGTACAGATCTTCTGTTTTTTCTGCGATTTTTTCCCGCAGCTTCATGACCCCTGCCATCGGCGCGTATTGATTATTTCCAGCTTTCATTGCCTTATGCACCGCATGAATCAAATCGGGCGGACAATCGAAATCAGGAAAGCCCTGTGAAAGGTTGATCGCTTTGTGTTCTGCGGCAAGCTTCGACATCACTGTAAAAATCGTTGTCCCGATACGCGGAAGCTTCGTTCCTATAGTTCCTTGAAATTCTGGCATAAAAAAATTAAAAAATGCGCGCTACTGCGTTGCCGTTCGATGAAATTAAAACTTCTTTTAAAAAGGTATCACAACCCGCACCAAATTTAGCCATTTTGTCCGCCTCCGGTTGAT
>DATDOQ010000213.1:0-7136 GCA_035293205.1 Bacteroidia bacterium | reverse complement strand
GTTTTTCATTTCGTTCACCATTGTCAAAGCGTTTTATATTGTTTACACCTTCATGCACCTTGGTGATGAAGTTCGCGGGGCTAAATGGATTATCATCGCGCCGTTTACCGGTTTCATCATTTTCCTGATTTTTATGTTGGTGATGGGAGAAGGAAATTATCAGAAAGTGCATCGTGTTGACGGGCCTATCCTCACGAAGGAAGCCATCCAGGCAGACGAGGGAGCGGCGGAGAAGAAATAATGAAAAAGACACTCACGTTAATCGCCATCCTTCTTTTACCGACACTTATTTACATCTATTTCGCGCTCGGGGTGCCAAAAGCTGTCCGGGCGCCTTTTTTTGGCCCGCGCACTGTAATCTCCGCAACGGATAAGGAAGGAAATCCGGTTACCGATACGATTTATTACAGCGTTCCGGAATTCACCGGTAAAACCAGCGGAGGAATAAATTTTTCAAGCGCTTCGCTGAAAGGCAGGCCGTATGCAGCCATTTTTGTAGATCCGGATACGATGAGTTCGCTGCTCACCCTGCTGGTTGAAGACATCAAGCTCAATCCACGCACTTACCACTATGCGCGCTTTGTTTTTTTCTACCGGACAACTGACAAAGCCGCCATTTCCGCGCCTGATTTTGAAAAGTCACTTAACCTGGAAAAGGGAACCGCCGTTACATTACCGGTCTCACCATCCCGTTTTGATTCACTCCACGCGCAATTTTTTATTCCCGATCCGGCGCGCAAAAAAGACCCCTGGCAAACGTACAGCGACGCGGTGGTTGCAGACCAGGACGCTAGTATCCGCGGGTATTATAATATTCGTTTTGCCGCTGATATTAAAAAAATGAAAGAGGATATCAATTATATCTTCCAGCGTGATCAGGCTACGGAAACGGTTGAGCGTACGAAAATCGAGAAGAAAAAATGAAAACATCGGCTTTTGCTTTTTTGTTTTTGATCTGCATATCGTGCAACAATGATCCGGCAGGCAAAACAGAAATTTCCGGTCAGGGCGGAATAGAGCGGCTTGCAATTTATTATCCGCTAGATTCGGATAGGGCAGGGAATAAAGTTTACCATAAAATTCCTTCCGTTGATCTCGTTGCCCATGACGGAAACTCATTTGATCCGGCTTCTCTTCAGGGCAATGTGATTGTTTCTGATTTTTTCTTCGCTCGTTGTGCCGGTACCTGTCCGCTGATGGCCGGCCAGATGACAAGAATACAGGCTGCATTCGCGGGCAAAAAAAATCTCAAGCTGGTTTCATATTCAGTGGATCCTGAAAATGATACTGTGGAAGTTTTGCAGGCTTATGCCCAGCGATTCAACGCAGATACCGAGTTATGGAAATTTGTGACCGGCGAAAAAAAGAAAATATATGAGCTCGCCCGGAAAGGATTTTTTCTTCCTGTCGAACCCGGCACCGGGGATACGGAAGATTTCATCCACAGCGATCAGCTTGTTCTGGTTGACAAACAACTTCATATCCGCGGTTATTATAATGGAACCGACAGCGCTTCTGTAAATGATTTGATCGAAGATGCGCAGGTATTATTAAATGAAAAATAAACCGGCGCATTCGTGCGGAATAAAATTTAAACTAACAAATGAAAGACGTTCAAATACCAGGTCCTGCAACGCCGGCATCACGCGTGCCGCAAACCCCTCTGCTCAAACCTTCGCTTGTTAAAAACGATCCGAAAGCAAAATGGCTGATCGGCGTATTTTCTTTTGTGGTTTTTGCCGCTGTTGTCATCCTGTCCAAAGTGAAGCTGGAAGTTGACCTCGGATTTGACATTCACCTTTTTGCTTTTGCCAACGCGGTGATCAATGGGGCGGTGGCCATCCTGCTCGTATCTGCCATCCTTGCAGTAAAACAGAAAAAGTATCTGCTCCATAAGCGCATCATGCTTTTCGCGATGGGATTGTCCATTTTGTTCCTGGTCTCTTATATCGCGCACCATCTTTTAAGCGGGGATACGATTTACGGAGATATTGATCATTCCGGCCTCCTGGATGAAACGGAAAAAGAGTCCATTGGTTCCATGCGGTTGGTTTACCTCGTTATTCTGTTAACGCATATATTTCTTGCGGCAATTATTCTTCCATTCATTCTGTTTACGGCCTACCGTGGACTGACCTCAGAATTCCCACGGCATAAAAAGCTGGGAAAGATCACCTGGCCTATCTGGTTGTATGTCAGCTTAACCGGACCCGTGGTTTATCTGCTGATTTCGCCTTACTACAACTGATAGAAGGCAGGTATTTCAAAAAGCGGATTGCGTATCTTTATAGGGTAAATGAAAAATAAAATTTTCGCGCTTCTGATTATTTGCCTGCTGCTTTCTTCCGCGGCCTATTCGCAATGCGCCATGTGCAAAGCGGTGGCGGAGACCGGGAATGAGAACGGTCAAAATATTGCCGGCGGACTGAATAATGCGATCCTTTACCTGATGGCGGCGCCTTACCTGCTGCTTTTCGTTTTTTTCCGCAAAAAGATCTTTGGATTTCTGAAGGAGCTTCGCGGCCTCTGGCGGTAAACGGATTAAAGTTTTTACAAAATTTCTTATCTTTGCAACAGTTCTTTAAGAATAACTTATCCAGAAAGGCTGAGGGATAGCGCCCGATGAAGCCTTGGCAACCCTTATTAGTGGGGAGAAAGGAGAGAGGAGGGAGGAGACGAAGTATTATCGGTTCTCTGCTCTCGCATCTCCTCCCATTATTCTCCATTCTCTTAAGAAGGTGCCAATTCGCTCCCGCCCGTATGGGATGGGATTGATAAGTCAGAAATATTGCCTGAAATGCGAAACATTACAGCTATCCTTTCTGACTTTTCAGAAGGGATTTTTTTTGTGCATATGACAACGATAAAAGACAACCGGAAGTGAATCATTTTTATGGCTGATATAAGAAAAGAACTGGCGAAAAGAATTCTCATCATTGATGGGGCGATGGGCACTATGATCCAGCGGCACGCGCTTTCAGAAGCGGGCTACCGCGGAGAACGGTTTGCCAACTGGCCGCATGATCTGAAAGGAAACAATGATTTGTTGGTGCTCACGCAACCACAGATCATCCTCGATATTCACCGCGAATACCTCGAAGCGGGAGCGGATATCATTGAAACAAACACCTTCAACGCGCAGCGGATCTCTCTGGCCGATTACCATATGCAGTCGTTGGCGTACGAGTTGAATTTTGAGGCGGCAAAAATTGCAAAGAAGGCGGTGGAAGAATTCAACAAGAAAAATCCGGAAAAGCCACGTTTTGTCGCCGGCGCCATGGGTCCGACCAATCGCACCGCTTCACTCTCACCGGATGTGAATGATCCCGGTTTTCGCGCGGTACATTTTGATGATCTGGTCGAAGCTTATTCCGAACAGGCAAAAGGACTGATGGACGGTGGAGTGGATCTTTTCCTGATCGAAACTGTTTTTGATACGCTCAATGCGAAAGCGGCGTTGTATGCCGTTCAGACGCTTGGAGAAAGTTCCGGGAAAAAATTACCTGTAATGGTTTCGGGCACTATCACGGATGCCAGCGGCCGGACTTTATCAGGTCAGACCACAGAAGCATTTCTGAATTCCGTCGCGCATGTGGATCTGCTCAGCATAGGTTTAAATTGCGCGCTGGGTGCAGAACAGATGCGCCCCTTCCTCGAAGAGCTCGCGGAAAAAGCGCCATTTTTTGTCAGCTGCTATCCGAACGCCGGATTGCCCAATCAGTTTGGCGAATATGACCAGACGCCGGAAAGCATGGGTGAACAGGTACGTGATTTCATGCACAGCCGGTTTATCAATATTATCGGCGGCTGCTGCGGCACCACACCCGCGCATATCCGTCGCATCGCGGAAATTGCGAATGGTGAACGCCCTCGCAATATTCCATTCCGTGAACCATTTTTGCGCCTGAGCGGACTCGAACCGGTAACGTTGCGGCCGGAGAGCAATTTCATGAACGTGGGTGAACGCACGAATGTGACGGGCTCCCGGAAATTCGCGAAGCTGATCATTGACAATAAATACGACGAAGCGCTCGCCATCGCGCGTGACCAGGTGGAGGGCGGCGCGCAGGTGATTGACATCAATATGGATGAAGGCATGCTCGACTCGGAAGGAGCGATGGTCCGGTTCCTTCACCTGATTGCCGCCGAGCCGGATATTGCGCGCGTGCCGATCATGATTGACTCTTCTAAATTCCACGTGATCGAGTCCGGGCTGAAATGCGTGCAGGGAAAAGCGATTGTGAATTCCATTTCACTGAAAGAAGGGGAAAAAGAATTCATCCGGCAGGCTTCGCTCGTGAAAAAATATGGTGCGGCAGTTATTGTCATGGCATTTGATGAAGACGGGCAAGCGGATACGTTGCAGCGGCGCGTTGATATTTGTAAGCGCGCTTATGATCTGCTTGTGAAAAAAGTCGGGATTCCCCCGCAGGACATTATTTTCGATCCGAATATTTTCCCGGTGGCCACGGGCATGGAGGAGCATCGTCGGAATGCGCTGGATTATTTTATCGCCACCAAATGGATCAAGGAAAACCTGCCGTTTGCAAAAGTCAGCGGCGGGGTTAGCAATGTTTCCTTTTCTTTCCGCGGCAACGATATGGTGCGCGAAGCCATCCATTCCGCATTCCTGTACCACGCCATCCGCCACGGAATGGATATGGGAATCGTAAACCCGGGTCAGCTACAGGTATATGACGAAATTCCAAAGGAGCTGCTTACTCTTGTTGAAGATGTGTTGCTAGACCGTACTGACGACGGAACAGAAAAACTGATTGCCTACGCAGAGAAAGTAAAAAGCGGTCCGGGTAAAAAAGCGGAAAAAGATGAAGAATGGCGGAAGGCGCCGGTCAATGAAAGATTGACGCACGCGCTGGTAAAAGGGATCACCGATTACATTGAGACGGACGTGGAAGAAGCCAGGCAAACCTTTCCAAAGGCCCTGCATGTGATCGAAGGCCCGCTGATGGATGGCATGAATGTGGTTGGCGATCTTTTTGGCGCCGGAAAAATGTTTTTGCCGCAGGTGGTGAAAAGCGCGCGCGTGATGAAAAAAGCGGTTGCTTACCTCACGCCTTATCTCGAAGCGGAAAAAGTGGCGGGCAGCAGCAAGTCAGCCGGAAAAGTTTTACTGGCCACTGTAAAAGGCGATGTGCATGATATCGGTAAAAATATTGTGGGCGTAGTGCTTGCCTGCAACAATTACCAGATCATTGATCTCGGCGTAATGGTTTCTGCGGATAAAATTCTTGACGCCGCAATTAAAGAAAATGTGGATGTGATCGGCCTGAGCGGACTCATCACACCTTCGCTGGATGAAATGGTGCACGTGGCCAAAGAAATGGAGCGCCGGAATTTTAAAGTCCCGTTATTGATCGGCGGCGCAACCACTTCGAAAGTACATACCGCGGTTAAAATCGCGCCGAACTATTCCAATGCAGTGGTGCATGTGAATGACGCGTCACGCAGCGTCCCCGTTGTGAGCTCGCTGATCTCGGAAGAGCTGCGAGGCCAACTTATTGCCGAGGTGAACAAAGAATATGTCCGTCTGCGCGATATGAACAGCCGGTCATTGACACAACAAAAATTTATTTCTTTAGCAGAAGCGCGCAGAAATAAGCCGGAGGTGGACTGGGACGCGGCGCATATTGCCAAGCCGTCATTTATTGGCACGCGGCAGTTTGATAATTATCCGCTGGAGGAATTGATTCCGTATATCGACTGGACACCCTTTTTTCATAGCTGGGAGATGAAAGGCCGGTATCCGAAAATATTTGAAGACAAGGAGCGCGGCCCTGAAGCAAAAAAATTATTTGACGAAGCGCAGGAAATGCTGAAACGGGTGGTTAGTGAAAACTGGATTGCGGCAAGAGCAGTGATCGGTTTCTGGCCGGCGAATACGGTGAACGACGACGACATGCAATTATTCACGGATGAAACACGCAAGACAACGCTGGCGAAATTTCATGCCATCCGGCAGCAAACAAAAAAGCCGGAAGGACATCCGAACCTTGCTTTATCCGATTTTCTTGCACCGTTGGGCGTAGAAGATTACATCGGCGCGTTTGCCGTCTGCACCGGATTTGGTGTTGATGAAAAAGTCCGTGAATTTGAAAGCGCGCACGACGATTACAGCGCGATCATGCTTAAAGCGCTGGCCGATCGCTTGGCGGAAGCATTTGCCGAAAGGCTGCATGAGCGTGTCCGGAAGGAATTCTGGGGATACGCAAAAGAGGAACATTTCTCAAATGAAGATCTGATCAGGGAAATGTATCGCGGAATTCGTCCGGCCCCCGGCTACCCGGCGCAACCGGATCATACGGAGAAGACGACGTTGTTCCAGATATTGGATGCGGAAAAAAAGATTGGCCTGCAGTTAACGGAAAGTCTGGCCATGTATCCGACCGCGGCGGTCAGCGGCTTGTATTTTTCACATCCGCAGTCGCAATATTTCGGCACCGGGAAAATTACAAAAGAGCAGGTAGAGAGTTATGCGCAGCGGAAAGGCATGTCTTTCAAAGAAACGGAAAAGTGGCTGGGGCCGGTATTGGGGTATTGAAACCTGCAAGCCGAACTGGAGTTTGTTAAAATTGTTTTAACCACTTACAAAGTCAATGATGCCGTTTATGCCAATGGTTTCATATTGCAGGATGCTCAGTCGTAATTTGCATAAATACACGCTAACATGAAATCGATCCTGCTCCTATTGGCATTCTTGTTTTTTTTGTTTCCCCTTTTTGCGCAGATAACTTTTCAGAAATTTTATGGAGGAAACAACAGTGATGATGGCGCGGTGGTGCGTCAGACTTCTGACGGAGGTTATATGCTCGCTGGAACAATTACAAGCAGTGTGGGAAACAGTGATTTTTCGGTAGTCAAGACGAATGCAACTGGTGATATTCAGTGGTCAGAATCTTACGGTACCGGCTGGATGGAACAATTGTCTGATGCAACACCTACCAGCGATGGCGGATATATAGCGTGCGGCATCCGTTATGATACCCTTTTCAACTGGCTGACATATGTTGTAAAAATTAATTCTGACGGGACACTTAACTGGAGCCGTTGTTACAATTCATCAACCTCACTGGATTATCCGAGCATTAAAGAAACAAATGGCGGGGACATCCTTTATT
>DATDOQ010000212.1:0-2871 GCA_035293205.1 Bacteroidia bacterium | reverse complement strand
AAATATTTCCATCCGTCCAGATCTTCGACACGCTGTACTTTGTAGTTGCCGAATGATTTGAAATTATTGGATTTGCAATCGGCGATGATGCGTTGCTTGACTGCTTCGTCAAGATGGAGATCTACACGTTCGAAAGCAAAGGGGCCCGTGATTGCGTACACTTCTTCTATCAGGTCACGAAGTGATTTCCCACTTTTAGCCATGAATTCCCAGATCACAAGACCCATCCAGATGCCATCACGTTCCGGTATATGACCTTTGATCGCGATGCCGCCGGATTCTTCTCCGCCAACCAGCACATCTTCTTTTACCATGATGCTACAGATGTATTTGAAACCGATTTTCACTGTTTCCAGCGACAGTCCGTAGTGGCGGCACATGTTTTTAATTTTAACTGTTGTGCTGAATGCGGCGCAAACTTTTCCTTTCATTCCCTTGTATTTAACGAGGTAATGAATCAGCAAAAGAATGATGTGATGGGAATCAATAAAATTTCCTTTGTCGTCGAACAAACCGATCCGGTCCGCATCGCCGTCAGTAGCAAGTCCGCAATCGATCTTACCGGAGGTCCTGATCAACTCCGAAAATTCCTGCAGGTTCCGCAGGATCGGCTCCGGCGCCTGGCCGTTAAAGGATGGATTGTCTTCGCAATGCAGCAATATTGCCTCTGGAAATAGTCGTTTTATTACATTTTGCCCTGCCCCATACATTGCATCGTAACCCAAACGCAAACCTGATTTGCGAATCGCTTCCAGGTCAAAATTCTTTTCGACGTGCCCGATGTATTCGTCTTCAAGGTTTACCCATTCAAGCAATCCTTTTTTTTCGAGCGCTTCCAGACTCATCGTGTGCAACGGCCTAGCAGCAAGCTCCGGGATAAGCGGTTCAATTTCGGCTACCTGTTCAGGCGTTAATGGTCCGCCATAACCCGCTTTTAATTTGTAACCGTTGTAGGATGGTGGATTGTGGCTCGCAGTAATAATAATTCCCGCGGATGTATTGTGCATTTTGGCGCCGAGCGAAACCATTGGCGTGCTGACGAAATTTTTTGCGAGTAAAATTCTTATGCCATGATGAGCCAACACTTTCGCCGCTGTTTCCGCAAAAAGTTCGCCGGCAAAACGGCAATCGTGACCAATTACAACAGACGGAACTTTAAAATTTTTTTTCAGCCATATTGCCGTGCCTTCTGATACACGCGCTACATTTTCAACTGTAAAATCCTGCGCGATGATCGCGCGCCAGCCGTCCGTTCCGAATTTGATCTGATACATAAGTTTAAAATAGGAGCCAAAAGTAATGAATTCACAGCTGAAAAATTCAGTAATTTGCAACTCCAAGGCATGCACAATCTTTAATTCTCTTTTTTATGAAGACAAAAACTTTTGTATTGATGTTCCTGCTGGCGATGGTAATTTCCATTCTTCAGTTTACCGGCTCACAAAGTTATTTTCATCCGGAATTTGATGAACATGCATCCATGAACGGCGTGGCAATTGCTTATCCGCCCGGTGTTGGAATTTTAAGCAAGTCTAAAAATTGTCTGGCGTGTCACACGAACAACGGTCCCTGGAATGATGAATCCAGTAACATTATTGACATCCTCGACAATGAAACCAAAAAATCATTGAAACAAGCAGATGGCAGCTTTCAAATTGAAATGAAGCGGTTTCAATCTAAAACCATACTTACAGTTATTGGAAGAAAAGAAGGCGCGGAAATGCCCTACCGCAATGCCTGGATTTATATAGATCCCAAAACCATTGAAACAAATTCGCTTTCCAAATTTGCGCCCGGATGGGAATGCAATCTGCAAATGGCCTGCAGGGTTGTCGGCGACAAGCTGGATGGTTATGAAAATTCCAAAATAACCTCCTTGCCCATGACGATCCGGCCGGCAGACGCGGCACAGAATTCGGAACTGTCGTTGCAGGTGATGCTTACCAGCGGAGAATCCGTAAAAGGCAACGCGAAAGCCGGGATGAAGGGGAATTATTTTGAGAAGAAGGTTCTGCTGAAGGTTTTGGATTGACAAATTAAACGAATAATCGAATTTTAATTCAACGAAATATGACCCCACATTCCTTCTGGACAATCATCCTAAAAATATTCGGACTGCTTCTACTGCAAGTCGGATTCTATATAATTTCCCAATGCATCAGCTCTATAACGTCAATGCTACAGTCATTTTATATCGAAACTGGAATAATATTGCTGAATATCCTGACCAACATCAGCCTGCTTGCAGTTTATGGAATCCTGTTGTGGGCCTTATTATTTAAAACGGACTGGATCATCTCGAAGCTTCACCTTGACCGGCACTTCAGGGAAGAACATTTTGCGCTTAACCTGCACCGTTCGTCTGTCATCCAGGCATCCGTCATTATTATCAGCGTTCTAATGCTGGCAGAAAGCCTTCCGGATCTTATCAGGCAGGTATTTGTATTTTACCAGACCCGGGAGATTTTTAGGGAGAACGCAAGCACGCAGTGGATCATCTATCATTTCGTTCACGCAGCCATTTCTTTTACCATGATGGTTAACAGCCGGGGCATTACTGCATGGATCGAAAAAGAGAGGAGAAAAAAGAAAGCGTGATGATTACACCGGGCGCTTTAGGTACTGCTAATCTGCAATGGGGATGTTAAATAGTATCAATTAATGTATGAAGTCTATGCGATACCTAGTTTGCCTTTTCTTCTTTACCAGCGATCCTGGTCAGGTTCACGGTCAGATACTTGATAAATCGTATTTCAACTCCAATTGGTTTGACGAATCTGACCTGTACTATTTTAATCCAGCCAAAATTCGTGATCTTGATATATCTAATGTCTCAGTTTATGAAGAAAAGGATACTATGCCTTCAATTTC
>DATDOQ010000211.1:0-7734 GCA_035293205.1 Bacteroidia bacterium | reverse complement strand
ATTCAGACCAACGCCACCAAATCCATACAATAAGACACCATGCCGGCGCAGGCCGTTGCTGCCAACGATCAGCTCAAACGCGAATTCATCGAAACGGTACTTGTAGTTACTGAAAATGTAGCCGGAATCATTGTACTGCGTTGTTGGTTTGGCAAGATCATTTCCCGCATAAGTGGGATCGGCATGCAAACCGGAAAGCGGGTGATAATTATATCCGAAATTTCTTCCATCAAGGAAACGAAAGCGCCATCCGTAATAGAGCGGACCGGTTTTGCTCAGGCGCGAATATTTTGAAAGTGTAAAGCTCCAGCCTATTCCGCCGAGCGGTTTCATATCACTCGTTTGCCAGGTGCCACCGAGATCAAGGCCTACCCATAACGGGCGGCGTTCGGGCGCGGAAGTTTGTGAGCTAAGCTGTAATGTTGCAGCAAGGAGGATGAGGAGAGTAGCGAATCGTTTCATAACAGATGGAGGATTGTTCACCGCCGTTTTAACATGAATTATGCCGTGGCCAAAGAATGGTCAAATGCGCCTCTGAATTTTGTTGATAATCAATCCTTTAGCGGAAGAGAGGTTTTGCAACTGGTAAAATTAAACAAAGTAGATGCAAGTTCAATGTGCGAATGTGATAATGAGTGAATGTGCTGATCCACCTTTGCTACGCTCAGACAGACAAGTGCGCACATGAAATTTCCAAAGTTTAAAAAACATTAATCCGTGCTGATTCGCGTAAATCCGTGGCTTATTTCTGGTTTTCGTAACTTCGAATGAATTCCCGTGGTAGAATATTCCTCCGAGATAAAAAGTCTTTCTGATAACGAGCTTGTTTCCCGCTTTAAGGAAACGGGTGATTCGCTTATTGTGGGTGAGCTGTTCAAACGGTACAGGCATCTTGTGTTCGGCGTTTGCATGAAATATCTTCGTGATGAAGATGAAAGCCAGGATGTGCAGATGCAGGTTTTTGAAAAATTATTAAAAGATCTGCATCGCCACCAGGTGGAACAGTTTAAAGGCTGGTTATATGCAGTAACAAAAAACGAATGCCTGATGTATCTCCGCAGCCGCAAAAGTGAACGCGCGCGGCAGGAACAAATGAAAAAAGACCAGGAAGCGGTTATGGAATCCATCGGCACATTGCATCCTGATGGTGTCAACAGCACCGAAGTTCAATTGCGCGAGATGGAAAATAGTCTGAGCCTGCTAAGTGAAAACCAGCGCAGGTGCCTGGAACTCTTTTACCTCGAACAAAAATGTTACAAAGAAGTGGCCGACATCACCGGCTTTTCCATGAATGAAGTGAAAAGCTATATACAAAATGGAAAAAGGAATCTTAAAATCCTGATGTCCAGCAAAGGAAAATGACTGACGGGATCACATACAAGCGGCTTCCGGATGAGCCCTGCCTCTCCGAAGATCAGCTTTTCAGCTACATGGATGGAAAGCTCGGTCCGAAGGAAATGCATGAGGTCGAGAAGCACCTGATCGCCTGTCCTTTCTGCGCCGACGCGTATGAAGGTCTGCAGGTTGTTAGCAAACAGGAAAAGACTGGAGCGTGGATCCCTTTTTCTGAAGGAATAAGCGCGGGCGAAAACACCGATAGCCATCGGCGGGGAAAAGTTATTTCGATTTTTGAAAAACGCCGGGTCGTGTTCGCGCTTGCCGCATCCGTTGTTATTGTACTTGCGGTTGTTGTTGCGATGCGCTTGATGGTGAATGAAACTACAAAAAGTGATCTTGCGCAGGCAGACAAAGTGATTCCATTGCATGATTCATCAACAATTCCATTATCAGAAACTTCACCACCTGAAACAAAATCAGATAAGCCTGTTGAAAAAGCTGATGCAAACAGAAATGCGGCACCGATAGCTATCGGTGGCGCAGGGGAACCGGCCTACGAGCCGGAAACTGTCCAGGCAGATATTGCCGCAGTAGAAGATAACGGGACTTTTTTGCGAACGGAGGAAGAATCGGAAGGTTTGTTTGTTACCAAAGATCAAAAAGCTGCGGTTGCCTCTGGATCCGCAGAACCCATTACATTACATGCGGAAGAGGAAAGGAAGGCTGAAGAAGATTCGGAAAAGTTGATGAGCGCTCAGAAGAAAAAATCGGTTGTGAAAGAACAAAGCGAGCGTTATAAAGATGCCGGAACCGTTCCTGCCACCACTGCTCCACCTGCGTCTGTGGAACATAACGGCACACAAAACGATGATAAAACAACGGCCGGCGAACAAACCCAGACCCTCGCAGATTCTGTCATAGTACAGCAGAGTCAGTATAAGGGGCCCTTTCCCCTGACTGCTACCAGTGAAGACCTCGACCTGAGCTATTCGCGCGGGGTTGTTTTATTAGACAACGGAAAAGCATTGGAATCGCTTCCTTTTTTCAACCTGGTGCTCGAAAAACCGGAACACAAGCATTTCGAAGACGCACAATGGAAAAAAGCCGCCGCGTTGCTTATGCTAAACCGCAAAGAAGAAGCGAAAACCCTGCTGAATGAGATCGTGAAGAAAAACGGCAAGTATAAAACGCAGGCCGAAGAAAAGCTGAAAACGCTTTAATTCCCGAGGTTATTCCGTGCAAATTCTAATCTGTGTAAATCTGTGTAATCTGTGGCTGAAAAAGACACAAAGGTAGTAGCCACAAAGACTGGAAGTACACGAAGAAAAGACACGAAGAAGTTTATTTCACACCAATATAACCGTGTAATCTAATCCGTGCTAATCCGCGTAATCCGCGGCTAAAAAATAATTCGTGTAATCCGCGTAATCCGTGGCTGTAATCCGCGGCTAAAAATCCTTGTAAGGAATAAAATTAAAGGGCTGGTCAAGGATCAGCGCCATTTCTTCGCCTTTATCGTGGATATCCTCATCCTCGGCTTCGTAATGCCAGTTAATTCCGATTTTCACGCCTGTAGATTTCAAACGGAGAAAACGCGTGAGGATCGTAAGGATGGAACGCACAGAACCGGTGTTCAGGTGATCCAGCTTGATGTCGATTGAGATTTCTTTTCCGTCAAAATTGGAAAGGTATTTTTCCACCCAGCGGTCCGCCGGCAGATAAAAAACCGTTGCGTCGGCCGGAATGGATCTGCCGGTAATGCTGAATTCTCCCTTGCCACCATCAAGAACGATACGCGGCGTAATTTTCGTATGGGCGATAAAAAGAGGCTGCATGCAGGATTAGTTGAGCGAAAGATACAACTCAATGCTGAAAAACGTATAACCATTTCCCATCTCGACAAATTTATACCGGATCGGCCCGGTTATGGCGCGGGCGATCTCCAGTAAACCAAGTCCCGCGTTGGTGCGGCTTCCTTCGAGCAACGACCGCTCCATCTGTTCCATGTACATCGTGCGCAAAACCTCCTGTGTGGAGGCATTAATGATATCGAGCCGTTCACGGAGCCTGTCCACGCCGGCTGAAAGCATCATGTTTCCGCAACGGAGGTAATATTCTTTCCCCGAATAACGTTGCATAAAAACCACGGAAGAAGCGGAAGGAGTCGTGATCGCCGGTGCGTAATGATGAATATTCTGCAAACATTCCACCACAGCGCTGACCAGTCTTCTTCTCAACGGCCGCGGTAAACGCAGGAAATGAGGCTTGCTTTCCACCAGAGTCACAAAAGAGCTGATCAGGTCTTCATCCACATCACCTAAGTAGAACCAGTCCGTTTTGGGGTCTAGCAACAGGCTCTTCACCTCAATCTCTGAGATCATGCGCACAGGGGGAATATTGGGTCAAATGTAAAACCTTATACGATTCCCGCAATTTAAGAGTTTCCGGCATATAATGAATAATTCGAATGAATACCTGAGACTCAAATGGTTGTATAGACAAGGGAAACCAGGGATTAACCGCCTTTGGCCGTAAACCTCACTTTCCCGTTAAAAGCACCATTCCCGCGAATTCTTAGTTTTGTCGTTCACAGTAAATGATCATGAACGAAGGAAACGTCAGCACCCGCTTGGAAAACGGAATCGCGACCATCACATTTTTTCACCCGCAAAGCAATTCCCTTCCGGGTGTATTGTTGCGCAACCTCGCCGCTGAAATTGCCGCTGCCGGCATTAATCCGGACGCGAGGGTGATCGTCCTTCGCAGCGAAGGTGAAAAGGCCTTTTGCGCCGGCGCTTCTTTTGACGAGCTCGTCGCTATAAAAGAACAGAAAGCGGGTGATCTTTTCTTTTCCGGGTTTGCGCTTGTGATCAATGCCATGCGTAAAGCGCCAAAGCTGATCATCGCGCGTGTGCAGGGCAAAGCCGTCGGTGGTGGTGTCGGGATCGCGGCGGCTGCCGATTATGCGATTGCGGTGGAATCAGCATCGGTGAAATTGTCGGAGCTCGCTGTCGGCATCGGACCGTTTGTGGTGGGGCCTGCGGTGGAAAGAAAAATCGGCACGAGCGCTTTTACAAGTCTTGCCATCAATGCCACCGAATGGCGCGACGCGAAATGGGCCTTGCAGCATGGCTTGTATGCCGATGTTTATCCAACCATCGAAACGCTGGATGCGGCTGTAGACGCACTCGCGCAAAAGCTTGCGTCAAGCAACCCGGAGGCGATGCTGGAATTAAAAAAAATTGCCTGGCAGGGAACGGAACACTGGGATACTTTACTTTTCGAACGCGCAGGCATCAGCGGAAGGCTTGTGCTTTCTGAGTTTACGGTGAATGCGATTAAGAAGTTTAAGGGGAAAGGGTAAATGATTTACTGTTTTTGTTATTTATATCGTTTCCATGGTTCCTCCTTCAATTTACACTAGACACAAATTTATTTCGCAAACAACTATCCGCTGATATTGTGTGGCCGCATGATATGCCATCCCTAACGGGATTTGAGGTTTTGTTATCATGTTTTTTTACCGATATATCGTTCCTACGGAACTAATTATTTTCGTCAAAACACTACCGGTTCATCTATCAAAGTGCCGGCTCCTTAGGAGTCGAATATCGGTAAAAACAAATAGCATTGGCATTGAAGTGCCGTAGGCATGATATCAGCGTCCATATAGGGTGAAGGTGATCAAAACTTTCATCAGGTTATTTATAAATACAATATTCAGGAGCGGCAGCTACGGCACATTAAATTACCACCGGTCCTGTCTTCGCTATTGCGAGGCAAAGCGCTCAACCAGGGCTAGGAATTCACCTCCGTGTTTCAAAAAACCAGGGAAAGTTTTCGCGGTTATTATAATTAAATAAGTGTTCAAACAGTGACTCAAATCTGAAGCAATTGTCCGCAAAAGAAAGTCGGGTCCGCTCGCTTTGGTATAATCGCCCGATAGAACAAAACCGTTTCCGGTTAGGGTGATCCGCCGCGGCGGAGGGTGGTGAGGCGTTTAAGGTGAGGTGATTGAATTTGTATTTTCAGTTCCAATCAAAGAAACATAACTTCACAATTAAAGTTCATCCAATGTAAGCGGGAACCTACTTACCCGTCACCCCCTCACCACCCGGGCTTGTCTGCCGAAGCGTGGAATGTGCGAGCGAAGGCAGGCTTCATCACCTTAACCCAAAGCGAAACCTTACCACTTAAAAATATAGTAAAGCCAAAGCTCCACTTGCTGATTTTGTCGCCAGATGCAAAAATCTAAGAGTCAGCTTTTAACCTCGCTCCCTGATCATCTCCATCACCTTCAACACCTGCGTAGCCTGTTTTTCCCGGCTGAACTGATTTACAATTTCCGGAACCCCAGCGCTTGTCTTGTGATGCGGTTTCCATTGCGCGATTACTTCTTCCAGGTAAGAAGCTATTCCGTTTACATCGTCATATGAAAATGTTTTCCCTGAAATACAGGTTGCAATTATGCGCGCTGCGTCGCCATGCGGTCCAATGCAGAGTATGGGCTTGAACGTAGCAAGGTATTCAAATAATTTGCCGGTAAGAATTCCTTTATTGCCTTTAGTATCCGGAATTACAAGCAATAAAAGATCGGCCGCCTTCATCTGGGCGATCGCTTCATGATGTGAAACATGACTCCGGAATCTGGTTTTGCCGGGCGCCGCGTTTTCAATTTTCGCGCGGATCGGCTGTGGCAGGCTGCCGGTGATGTGCAGGCGAAGCGGACTTTCATTCAGCTTCTTTATTGCTTCGAGAAATCCATCCAGCCGGTAATCGTCCGTTAATGTGCCGGTGTAAGAAATAACAAATGCATTTTCTTTTTGTTCCGCCTGAACAGTTTTGAAATCATCCGCGTCAAAACCATTTGGAATCACGTGAAATTTTTCTACAGGCAATTTGTTGGATTTCGAAAGGAGTGTTTTACGGATGTCCTCGCTCACAACCACTACCGCGCCGGCATTTTCAAGCACTTCTTTTTCCATTTTCTTATCACGGGTGCGGGAAAAGCTGGTCAGCAATAATTTTTCATAATAATAAATATCTGTCCAGGGATCGCGTAAATCGGCCAGCCAGGGAAGATCATATTTGCGTTTCAGCTTCAGGCCGATGAGTTGCGTGGAGTGCGGCGGACTGGTTGTAATGACCGCGTCGATGTTTTCTTTTTCAATCAGCTCGCAGCATTTCTTATAGGCGAACCGGTTCCAGCCGCGGCGCGCGTCGGGCAAAAATAAATTTCCACGAATGAATCGTGCGATGCGCTGCGTGAGTTTAGGTTGCTGCTTTTCTTCATTGGCAAAACCACCGAACGGAATTTCTTTTTTTCGCAGCAGCGTTTTGTAAATTCCGTATGGTTCAAGCGTGGAAGTGCGCACAACTTTCACCTCTTTCGCAACATCTTCCTCCATTGTAGGATCCAGAATTGCATAAGATGCTTTTGTGGGGTCCACCGTGACCACGTAAGGGATCACGCCCTGCTTCACGAAATATTTGCTGAGCTTCACCCATCGCTGTACTCCGGCGCCTCCGCCCGGCGGCCAGTAGTAGGTAACGATAAGCACACGCTTCATACGGTAACTGGAACTTTAGCCTTCACCTTTTTCATTTTCCGTACCTCATAAAAAATTGCGCCGATAACGGAAAGAAAAAGCAGCAGCGATCCGGCAAGGGCAACTTTCTCACCAACGAAGTACAGTTTTGGTTCGAACCTGAACTCAATGTTATGCTTACCCGCCGGAACTTTCAGCGCGCGTAAAACAAAGTCGGCGCGCACATGCGGAACAGGATTACCATCGATATAGGCATTCCATCCTTTATCATAATATACCTCGGAAAAAACCGCGAATTGTTCCCGCGAAGTATTCGATTCATACGTTAATTTGTTGGGTCCATAAGACGTGAGCCGGATGGTTGCGGCGGAATCAACAGCAAATGAAGCGGGCGCAAGCGAAAAACTTTTTTCCACCACCGCCGTATTTTTTGACGAAAGCGTATCCAGCGATTTTAATTCTTCGTCTGAATTCTGCACAATTTTAATCTCTTTTACAAACCATGCATTTCCACAAGCGTACCTGTTTGGAAGCACTCCGCCTTCGGGATTGTAAATGATATATTTTGTATTCAGCATGTTCAGCGTTGCAAGCCTGGAAAGAGCGATCTGAATGATCGAATCATTTTGTGAATTCAGCGCAGTGCCCACCGCATTGATGTTTTTATCCATCACATTTTCATACAGCTCCTGGATGCGCTTCAGCTTTGCGCCATGGTATCCGCCGATGGATTTATGATAATAAGAAGTTGTTGCGTCCTGCCAGGGATCCACGCTCAGGTTCAGCACACGGTAATGCGGATCCTTGTCTGCCAGTATCATATCGTCAGCTGCCGTTCGGGTAAATT
>DATDOQ010000210.1:0-6179 GCA_035293205.1 Bacteroidia bacterium | reverse complement strand
GGTCTGTTAGAATGGTCACTTTCCAATCTTTTTTGTGAACATCCATGCCTATATAGACATTCATCTGCTGATCCTGTGTTTGTGCTGGCATCGGTTAAAAGTTTTTCTAACTTACCAAAGCTTTACAAACATAGGAGCTCCCTCCTTTTCCTCCCTCAGAACTCAGTTCTCCGCTCTCAGTTCTTTTTTCTTAGTTTTGGTGCCCGAATTGAACCCAATTAACTGACTGATGGCTCTCACAAATATTCGAGAAATCCTTGGTACACAGGCAGATAGCCTTTTGAACCATACTTGTAAGACTATTTCAAAAGACCAGATTCACTTGCCGGGACCGGATTTTGTGGACCGTATTTTTGCCCTGAGTAATCGTAATCCACAGGTTTTGAGAAGTTTACAGTCCATTTATGGAAACGGTCGGTTGGCAAATACCGGTTATGTATCCATATTGCCTGTAGATCAGGGAATTGAGCATTCAGCAGGAGCCTCTTTTGCCCCGAATCCGGCTTATTTCGACAGTGAAAATATTGTGAAGCTTGCGATTGACGGGGGTTGCAACGCGGTGGCCACTACATTCGGCGTGTTGGCTTCTGTCTCCCGAAAATACGCGCATAAAATTCCTTTTATCGTTAAACTCAACCACAACGAGTTTCTCAGTTTGCCGAATAAATATGACCAGATCATGTTTGGAACCGTGGAGGAAGCATGGAACCTGGGCGCGGCTGCAGTTGGTGCAACCATTTATTTCGGATCAGCCGAATCTGCGCGTCAGCTGGTGGAAGTTTCGGAAGCATTTGAACAGGCGCATGAATTGGGAATGGCAACCATTCTCTGGTGTTACCTGCGCAATCCGGGTTTTAAAAAAGACGGGATCGATTATCACAACGCGGCCGATCTTACTGGTCAGGCGAATCACCTGGGTGTAACCATCCAGGCGGATATTATCAAGCAAAAGCTGCCGACCAATAATGGCGGTTATACCGCTACAGGCCATGGAAAAACACATACCAAAGTTTATTCAGAATTAAGCAGCGATCATCCCATCGATCTTTGCCGTTACCAGGTTGCAAACTGTTACATGGGACGCATCGGCCTGATCAATTCCGGCGGAGAATCAAAAGGCGCAACAGACCTGGCTGAAGCAGTTTCAACTTCTGTGATCAACAAACGCGCCGGCGGACATGGATTGATTTCCGGCCGCAAAGCATTTCAAAAACCAATGAAGGAAGGTATCAGCTTGCTGCATGCCATCCAGGATGTTTATTTGTCGAAGGATATAACAGTTGCATGAAAAAATAACCACAGAGTCACAGAGTCACGGAGTATTCGAAAAAATCTTTGTGCCTCCGTGTCTCCGTGGTAAGAATTAAATTTCAGGATTAAGCATTTCGTGAATGAGTTGGTTTAAGAGAATCAAAGAAGGCATCACCACATCCACCAAGGAGAAAAAAGAAACTCCGGAAGGGTTGTGGCATAAATGTCCTTCTTGCAAAAAGGTTTTCCCGACCAACGATCATATCGCCAACTTTTTTGTTTGCCTCAATTGCAATCACCACGACCGGATCGGGTCCGAAGAATATTTCGCGCTGCTTTTCGATAATCACGATTACGCCGAACTTTTTCCAGGCCTTACCTCCGCCGATCCGCTTCATTTTACCGACACAAAAAAATACCCCGATCGCCTCGCCGATTCACAAAAGAAAACCGGGCTGAAAGATGCCCTTCGCAGCGCGCATGGAAAAGTGGAAGACAACGATCTGGTTATATGTTGCATGGATTTTTCGTTCATCGGCGGCTCCATGGGTTCGGTTGTAGGAGAAAAAATTGCGCGGTCAATCGAATATTGCCTGTCCAATAAATTACCGCTGATGATCATTTCCAAATCCGGTGGCGCACGTATGATGGAAGCAGCACATTCCTTAATGCAGATGGCAAAAACTTCCGCCAGGCTTGCACAGATGGATGACGCCGGGTTGCTTTATATTTCCTTGCTCACCGATCCGACCACGGGTGGTGTAACAGCATCTTACGCCATGCTCGGTGACTTGAATATTGCTGAGCCGGGAGCCCTGATTGGTTTCGCCGGTCCGCGTGTTGTAAAAGAAACAATCGGCAAAGATCTTCCGAAAGGTTTTCAAACCTCTGAATTTGTTCTCGAACACGGTTTCCTCGATGCCATAATCAACCGCAAAGAATTGAAAGGGAAAATCGCCTTGCTGCTGTCGATGCTGAAAAGTTGATTCCCGCTCATTTTCACACGCGCATTGAAGATTGAAAATTGAAAACATTAGTTCAATTTTATAACCTTCATAGCCTCTGGCGAATTTTTCAATCTTTCAATCTTCAATCCTTCAAATTTTCGTATCTTTGCAGTCCTTTCAAGAAAAAGGAAAGCTAATTAACTGATTCTTAATCCACTAACAGCACAATTATGTACCTGACGTCGGAAATTAAGAAGGACATCTTTAAAAACTTCGGTAAATCGGAAAAAGACACCGGTTCAGCTGAAGGACAGATCGCCCTCTTTACCCATCGCATCAACCATCTCACGGGCCACCTCAAGCTGAAGCCGAAGGACAAAAGCTCTGAACGTTCGCTCATTTTAATGGTAGGTAAGCGCAAAGCTTTGCTCGATTACCTCAAGAAAAACGATATCGAACGCTACAGGGCCATCCTGAAAAAGCTCGATATCCGTAAATAATGTTCAACGAAATAATGATACAAAAAAGCATCCCTTTCCGTCAGCAGGGATGCTTTTCTTTTTCTGTACGTCCTTAAAAAAACGCACAGAAGTAAGCGATCCGCTGACAAGCTGCAACAATCAGAAAAAAAAGTAATTATGAAATTAGGAGTTCAAAAAACATTCGACATCGGCGACGGCCGCACGATCACGGTCGAAACCGGAAAGCTGGCTAAGCAGGCTGATGGTTCTGTCGTAGTACGTATGGGAAACACGATGCTACTCGCAACAGTTGTTTCCGCAACGGAACCAAAAATTGGTGTCGATTTTATGCCGCTCACGGTCGATTACCGTGAGATGTTTGCTGCCGCAGGACGTATTCCCGGCAGCTTTTTCAAACGCGAAGCAAAACCATCCGACCTTGAAGTGCTCGTCAGCCGTTTAGTTGACCGCGCGCTTCGTCCGCTTTTCCCGGACGATTACCATGCGGAAACACAGGTGCTGATCTACCTCATATCTTCCGATAAAACAATTCTTCCCGATTGTCTCGCCGGCTTCGCAGCTTCTGCCGCGCTCGCCGTGTCTGATGTTCCGTTTAACGGGCCGATCTCCGAAGTGCGTGTAGCACGCATCAAAGGACAATTCGTCATTAATCCGACCATTGAACAAATGAAGGAGTCGGATATCGATATGATCGTTGCGGCATCCGAAAGTGATATCGTAATGGTAGAAGGCGAAATGAAAGAAGTATCTGAGTCGGATATGGTCACTGCCATTAAATTCGGCCATGAAGCCATCAAACTTCAGATCGCTGCCATCAAAGAACTCGCTTCGATGGTGGAAAAATCAAAACAGAAACGGGTATACAGTCACGAAACACATGATGATGAATTGCGAAATAAAGTTCGTTCCGTCTGTTACGACCAGGCGCTTGCTGCAGCGCGAATCGCTAACCCAAATAAAGCCGCCCGCAAAGAAGCCTTCAAAAAAGTTTTCGAAGCGTTCTGGTCAACTGTTCCTGAAGAGCAGCGCACCGACGATCTTGAAAAGCTGGCAAAAACGTATTACCACGACGTTGAAAAAGAAGCCATCCGCCGCATGGTCCTCGACGACCGCAAACGGCTCGACGGACGTGGCCTGACCGATATCCGCCCGATATGGTGCGAGCCCGATTACCTGCCGATGGCGCACGGTTCAGCTGTATTTACACGCGGTGAAACGCAATCGCTCACAACGGTAACGCTCGGCACGAAGCTGGATCAGCAGATGATTGATACCACGGTCATCCAGGGCGATGTAAGTTTCCTTTTACATTATAATTTTCCGCCATTTTCTACCGGCGAAGCAAAACCGATGCGTGGAACAGGACGCCGGGAAGTCGGCCATGGAAATCTTGCATTGCGCGCATTGAAAAATATGCTGCCCGATGAAAATCCTTACACGATCAGGATCGTTTCTGATATCCTCGAATCAAATGGTTCCTCATCCATGGCAACCGTTTGTGCCGGAACACTTGCATTGCTCGATTGCGGCATAAAGATTAAAAAGCCGGTTTCTGGAATTGCAATGGGACTCATCACCGATGAATCCGGAAAATATGCAGTGCTTTCCGATATCCTCGGCGACGAAGATCATCTCGGCGACATGGACTTTAAAGTGTGCGGAACAAAAGATGGGATCACTGCGGTTCAGATGGATCTTAAAGTTCACGGGCTCGCCTACCAGGTAATGGAACAGGCGCTCGAACAGGCCAAGCAGGGCCGCGCGCACATCCTTCAGGAAATGATGAAGTCGCTCAGCGAACCGCGCGCGGAATTCAAGCCGCATGCGCCTCGCCTTGTGCAGATCAGCATCCCGCGTGAATTCATCGGTGCCATCATCGGACCCGGCGGAAAGATCATCCAGGAAATGCAGCGCGAAACCGGAACCATCATCAACATCGAAGAAGTGGGCGATTTCGGAATTGTGGATATTGCTTCCACCAATAAAGATTCGATCGAGCGCGCGCTCACCCGCATCAAAGGAATCACCACCATGCCGGAAGTCGGCGAAGTGTACGAAGGCAAAGTGAAAAGCATCATGCCTTTCGGCGCATTCGTTGAATTCCTCCCGGGCAAGGATGGACTGCTGCACATTTCAGAAGTGGAATGGCGCCGCCTTGAAAGTATGGAAGGCGTCCTGAAAGAAGGCGATGTAATCCAGGTGAAGCTGATCGAGGTCGATCAGAAAACCGGGAAATACCGCTTGTCAAGAAAAGTTCTCCTCCCGAAGCCGGAAGGTTTTCAGGAACGCCCGCCACGTCCGCAGGGGCCACGCAACGGCGATGGAAGAAAGCAACATGATAAGCCGCAGCACCAGGACAATCCTGAGCAGTCTTAATTAATTAAAAATTCGAAGAAAGATCCCTGCCGGTTGAGGCGGGGATTTTTTTTGAACCGATTCAATTCAAATACATCGTCCACAATTTTACCGGCTGTTCCGAAGAAATATCCCACCACAAGAAATACAGCTGTCCACTCCTGATCTGCGGATTGACGATGAACGGATGTTTTGCGACCTCCGTTTTCGAAAGCACGTTTCCCGTTTGCGGATCAATACGCAGGAAGGTCGAGATCCCCTGCTTATTTATCGTGCGTGTGTACAAAGATTTTGTCAACGCATCAGCATACAATTCGCTTTTCCAGCCTTCGAGCCGCATGCCGGCAAAGTAAACTTTGTTCACGCAGGTAGCGCCGGTATAACATTGCAATGTGGAATCAAGCGGGTGGACCAAATACATTTCCGAACCACACATGACCATCGGTGCATGCACCGGGTAAAGCCATTGCTTTTCGTTGACCGACAGCGGCAGCTGCTCGCGGTAAAAATCCAAATGGGCTATCATCGAATCAACGGGTTCGAGGTATCCCACGTGACGTCTGCGCAGTTCGAGAAAATAAGCCAGGTCGTAATTCAGATTGAATGCATCAATCTTCGCCGAATCGTGGATGGCTAGCAGCGGCTCTAACCCGTTGGGGGAACCGGGAGCCGGCTTGATTGCATAATAGAGATCAAGCTTTTGAGCATGGTAGCGCCGGTAGCTGAAATAATAAAATAAACGATCCGAACATTTGCAGGGCATCATGGTTTGCGCAAATGAATTCCTTTCTGATGCGTACGGCAGGGATAATTTTTCATAATCGTACCAGACCTGATACACGCTGTCACCGGAAAAAAGGTGATTCTCTCCCAGGCAATCCGTATAGATGGAATCGGCCTGCTTCGGGACCTGCAGTGTGGCCACGTTTCCGCCTGCGGAATCCAGCAGCACAAGATAGGTTTTGAACTGTCCCCGGATGCCGATGAGTGCGAGTACGTAATCGTTGTAAAAGGCAAAATCAATGAAGGCCCATGCGTCTTTCGCGTGCCACGCTGTAACCTGTTCCGAAGTAATCGTCACCGGCCGCAGGTTAAATGATTTTGGTGAAAGTTTTACGGACACTGGTTTGTTCATTCCGGAAAC
>DATDOQ010000209.1:0-11269 GCA_035293205.1 Bacteroidia bacterium | reverse complement strand
AGCCAGCTCCAATGATCCAAATGCTATGTATGCATGGGATTTTGGCGACCTCACGACCGACAGTAGCGGACCGGTTGTAATACATAGCTACACCGCCCCTGGAATTTATTACGTAACTGTTGTCATTTATAACAACGGCTGCAGTATAACCATTTCACAAACCGTGGTGGTTCAGCTGAGCACAGACATTCTATGGATTGCGCCGCTTTATTTTGGAATTACACCCAATCCTTCCTGTGGTCAGATCATGTTATCCACGAGGAACGGGCATGATAAAACTTTCGGGATCTATACAGTCACCGGGGAATTAATTTATTCGGGGACTTTCAACGGCAACTCCTTCCGCCTTGACATTTCAGACAATCCGCCGGGCGTTTATTTTATCCGTGTAAAAGATGAGGCCAGCTCCCAGACTGGTATAAAGAAAATCGTTCTTCAGTAATCCATGGTCAATGGTGGAAGCCGTTCTCCGCTTAGGGGGGCGGTTTCTTGTTTAAACGGAAACGGTTTAAGGAACAGCGCTTAAACAACAATTTATCAAGCATAAAACTTTTTAATCCAGCTTCAGCACCGCCATGAAGGCGCTCTGCGGAACTTCAACCGCGCCGATCTGCCGCATCCGTTTTTTGCCTTCCTTCTGCTTTTCGAGCAGCTTGCGTTTGCGGGAAATATCACCACCGTAACATTTCGCGGTCACATCTTTGCGCATCGCGGAAATGTTTTCACGCGCAACGATCTTTGCGCCGATGGCTGCCTGGATCGCGATCTGGAACTGTTGTCGCGGGATCAGCTCTTTTAATTTTTCGCAGATCTTTTTCCCGAAATCATGCGCGCGCGAACGGTGGATCAACGCGGAAAGCGCATCCACCTGGTCGCTATTGATCAGGATATCGAGCTTTACAAGTTCGGACCGGCGGTAATCGATCGGGTGATAATCAAAAGAGGCGTATCCCTTTGAAATCGATTTTAATTTATCATAAAAATCAAAAACGATCTCCCCGAGCGGCATTTCAAAAACCATTTCAACACGATCGGTCGTGAGATAGGTCTGATTCTGGAATACGCCGCGCTTGTCCATGCAGAGCTTTATGATGGAACCAACATATTCCGCCTTCGTAATAATATTGGCTTTGATGTAAGGCTCTTCGATATAATCGAGCTGCGTAGGATCCGGCATGTCGCTCGGGTTATGCATGTGGATCACATCCCCGTTTGATTTATACGCGATGTAGGAAACGTTCGGAACGGTCGTAATCACCGTCATGTCGAATTCGCGTTCCAGTCGTTCCTGCACAATTTCCATATGTAGCATGCCCAGGAATCCGCAGCGGAAACCAAACCCAAGCGCGGCGGAAGCTTCCGGCTCCCAGGTAAGCGAAGCGTCATTGAGCTGCAGCTTTTCCATCGAATAACGCAGCTCCTCAAAATCGTCGGTGTCAACCGGGTAAATGCCCGCAAAAACCATCGGCTTCACATCTTCAAAACCCTGGATGCCCGTTGAGGCCGGACGCGCAACTGTCGTGATCGTATCGCCCACTTTCACCTCGCGCGCATCTTTGATCCCTGAAATAATATAGCCGACATCACCGGTCTTCACCACCTCGCGTGGTTCGAGGCCCAGCTTTAAAATGCCCACTTCATCCGCATCGTATTCCGCGCCGGTGTTGATGAACTTGACCTTTTCGCCTTTTTTAATTTCCCCGTTCACCACTTTGTAATAAGCGATGATCCCGCGGAATGAATTAAAAACAGAATCAAAAATCAGCGCCTGGAGCGGTGCGGAAGGGTCGCCTTTAGGTGGCGGAATTCGCTCGATGATCGCAGTCAGAATTTCCTGGATGCCAATTCCAGTTTTACCAGAGGCGGAAATAATCTCGTCGCGATCGCATCCCAGCAGTTCAACGATCTGATCTTTTACTTCTTCCGGTTCCGCGCTTGGAAGATCAATTTTATTGAGGACAGGAATTATTTCAAGATCATTTCCCAGCGCGAGGTATAAATTGGAAATGGTCTGCGCCTGGATCCCCTGCGCCGCATCCACGATCAGCAGCGCGCCTTCACAGGAAGCGATGGAACGGGAAACCTCGTATGAAAAGTCGACATGGCCGGGCGTATCAATGAGATTGAGCGCGTATTTTTCATTGCCGTGCGTGTAGTTCATCTGGATCGCGTGGCTCTTGATGGTAATGCCGCGCTCTTTTTCAAGGTCCATGTCATCCAGCACCTGCGCCTGCATGTCGCGTTTGGAGATCGTGTTGGTAAACTCAAGCAGTCGGTCGGCCAGGGTGGATTTTCCATGGTCGATATGTGCGATAATGCAGAAATTACGGAGGTTTTTCATTTGAAAAGGGACGCGAATTTAGTTAAAAAAGAGGCAGGTTCGTTGTATGGCAATACCATTCCGGACGGATTCAAAAATTTACCCTCTAACACCGAACCGCTTATGGTACCATAATTGCGCCGCTTCCGGTTAAATCGTTTCTATGGATCGCGATACCGGAATAGTACTCATACATGGTGCCGGACTTGGAGGCTGGATCTGGCAGGAAATGAGAAATCACCTCCGTTTTCCCTCCCTGGCAGCCGAATTCCCGGGGCGTGACCGGCATAAGATACCGAAGTCATTTCACCTGAAAGATTACAGCAACGAGCTTGTCCGCCAGGTTGACAGTTGGCACAAGCACCGTCTGGTGATCGTTGGGCATTCGATCGGCGGCATGATGGCCATGCGCGTTGCGAAGTTTTTTGGACCGCGCGTGATCGGGTATGTTGCTATCGGTTCTATTCTTCCCACCAGTGGAGGCGCTTACTTTTCCGCATTACAATTTCCAGGAAGAATTATCATGCCTCTCCTTTTGCGCGCCGCCGGAACGAAACCACCTGACGTATCGATCCGGAAAGGATACTGTTCCGAACTGACCAGGGCACAATGTGACGAAGTGGTCCGCCGGTTTGTGGCGGAATCTCCTCACCTGTATACCGAACGGTGTGAAGCCGGCATTCCCGCGGCTAAAAAGTGTTATGTTATTACAACTTCCGACCGGCTGGTTTCCGTGAAGCAGCAGCAGCGGTATGCGCATTCTTTAAAAGCGGATACCATCATCCGTTTTGCTTCCGGTCATCTCCCGATGTTAAGTCATCCGAAAGATCTGGCGGATCTGCTTAATCTCTTTTCAGAAAGTATTACGCAGGAAACTGAGGCGGCTGCTGTCGTTTAATGAGTGAATGTGATAATGTGGGAATGTGGGAATGTGGGAATGTGGGAATGTGGAAATGTGCGAATGAGTAAATGAGTAAATGAGGGAATGAGGGAATAAGGGACTGGCGGAATGGCGGAAAATGCCGGGTGTTGAAAAAATCTTCTACCTACGGTAGAAAGTAGTGCTTCCAAAAAAAATATTTGCTTTTATGAAAATCATGCGTTTACATTTGGGGCACTTTATAAAAATTATTTAATATGAAAGCTACTGAAAATGTAATCGTAAAAAAGTCATTTGAGTTTGCGCTGCAGATTATTGCATTATGTACAAAAATCGAAAAGGATCGTAAATATGCAATCGCAAACCAGCTTCTGAAAGCCGGAACTTCAATCGGGGCAAATGTCCGCGAAGCGCAATCACCTGAAAGCAGGCTTGATTTCATTCATAAAATGAAAATAGCAAGCAAAGAGGCCTGGGAAACGGAATACTGGCTCTTGTTATGCAAGTATTCAGAACATCTTCCTGATCCTGGCTCTTTGCTGGTCAACATTGAGGAGCTGCAAAAAATCCTGACGGCAATTATCACTACAAGCAAGAACCGGTTGTAAATTCGTTCTGCATCCACTGATTTTCTCATTAGCAAATTATCACATTATCACATTGAAAAAAACCAGGATCCTTATACTCGGAATCGGCGGCGTGGGCGGCTACTACGGAGGAAAGCTCGCGGCCCGCTACGCGAACTCGCCGGAAATGGAGATCGTTTTTTTAGCAAGAGGCGCGCATGCGGATGTAATCCGGCAGAACGGGTTGCAGGTTTTTACAACGCAAGGTGAATTTATTGCCCGGCCACATCTAGTTACTGCTGATGCGCAAATGGCAGGGGTAGCTGACATATTCATTTGCGCCGTGAAAAGTTATGACCTGGAAGAAAGCCTGAAGCAATACGCATCCTGCATCGCCCCACACACAGTCGTAATTCCGCTTATGAATGGGATCGACAGTGCCGAACGGATCCGCGCGCTTATCCCGGCTGCAGAAGTAGTTGATGCCTGTGTTTACATTGTTTCCCGTCTCACAAATCCCGGAATAATACGCGAAACGGGCAAGATCAGCCTCGTTTTCTTCGGGAATGGCAACCCCCACAATGAGCGCATAAAATCAATTTTAAGGCTTTTCAATAAAGCTGGAATTGAGGCACAGTCGCCGCCAAATATCCTGCAAATTGCCTGGGAAAAATTTCTTTTTATTTCATCCATTGCTTCACTCACCTGCTATTTTAATGCCCCCGTCGGTGATATCCTTTCAGATCCTGATCGTAAGGACATGCTGCTCCGGATGATCATGGAATTAGAGTCAGTTGCAGCCGCCAAGAGGGTTCAATTGCCTCCGGACGTGGTCGAAAAAGTAATGGAAAGATTAGCTTCGCTTCCCCCGGAAACCACCTCATCCATGCATACCGATCTTCAAAAAGGCGGCAAAACCGAGGTTGACGCATTGACCCGGTATGTGGTCATTACCGCCCGGGAGCTGGGATTTGCCGTTCCTGTATTCGAAAAGGTCCTGAATGGCTTAATTCAGCCAAACCGGTAAAAAAATGCTTTTGTAAAGGCATTTTCCTACTTTTGAATAGGCTTACCAGCCCATCACTACACAAAAACCAATAAAACGAACATGAAAAAATTAGCTACGCTTGTCCTTGCGTGTTTGTCACTTTCTGCAGGTGCGCAATATTATTACAATTATTTTGGGGCACCGGGAAGTAATCCGGGCGGTCTCAACACCGACGCAGAGTATCCTGTAGGCGGCGGACTTCCTGCCGGGTGGACGACTATTCACAATCCATCTTCTTCGCCTGCTTGGTCACCTAGCCAGACGATTCCTTTTTCATTTGATTTTAACGGATCGCCGGTTACACAGTTTATGGTATCCAATTCCGGCGTGCTGACTTTTGATGTTGCCACAGTTGTTGCTGCGCCATCTTTTACGAATTCAGCGATTCCATCAGCCAGCATTCCGGATAAGTCAGTGATGATCTGGGGAATCGACGGCACCGGTACAGCCGCAGGTTCAGCCGATTATGTTGTAACCAAAACTTTTGGTATAACAGGAAGCCGCCAGCATTGGATACTTTTCTCATCCTACACTTTCGGGTCGAACTGGACCTACTGGTCGATCATGCTGGAAGAAGGCACGAACAACATTTATATTGTTGATCAGCGCCACAGCGCAACCATTACCAACCTTACGGTCGGTATCCAGACAAATTCAACGACAGCATACGCGGTCAACAACGGTGCAGCAAACGTTTCCTCCGCCGCTGGCTCAAACTCCCTTCCGGATGATAACGTCTTTTACGAGTTCAATCAAGGTACACAACCCAATTACGACATGGGCGCAACATCCGAATCCGTGAACTCTAATGTTATTCTCAGTCAGGCTCCGTTTACGATTGCAGGCACTTTTATGAATTACGGTGCACAGACAGTAACCAGCTACAGCATGAACTACAGTGTTAATGGCGGACCAGTAATAACCGGCGCTATTGGCAGTGTAAGCGTCCCTACGATGACCAGCACCAGCGGCAATCATCCTACTGGCTGGATCCCGGTGGGTATCGGATTATATAATGTGAGCATTTGGGCAAGCAATATCAACGGCAACCCGGATGCCGATAACAGCAACGACACGCTTAATTTCACAATTAATGTCGTTGATACCATGACCGTCCTGAATACCTGCCTTGAAGTTTTCACTTCATCCAGTTGCAATCCTTGTAATCCCGGAAATGCGAACATGGACAATAACGTAGTTCCGAATATCAGCAACTACACCATCATTAAATACCAGCAGGATTATCCGGGCGTAGGTGATCCGTACTATACAGCCGCGGCGGGAAACCGTCATAATTATTATGGGATCAATTCTATTCCACGCATGGAAATCGACGGACAATGGGATGGGAACGCCAATTCACTAACAACAGGAATTTATAATAGTTATAACCAGGAACCGGCATTCCTGGATATCGATATCAACACTGCCACTTACACAGGAACAACCGTAACTATTGCCGCAGTCTTAAAGCCGCTGATCAATTACACCGGAAGCAATTTCCGCTACCATGTGGTTGTTGTGGAAAAACAAACCTTTAACAACACCGCTACTAATGGCGAAACCGAATTCCATTATGTGATGATGAAAATGCACCCAAGCGATGTTGGAACTGCGGTGACTTCTCTGACAGCCGGCAACAATGTGAGTGTGAATGCAACTATCTCCATGACTTCAACATTTTACGAAGAAATGAGTGATCTGCGGGTGGTTATTTTTGTCCAGGATAATTCAACCAAAAAAATTATCCAGTCGGAATGGAAGGATATTACCGTACCGATAGGCATGGAGCAGCTGGATGAAAACGGTGAGGGTATCAGCAGTGTCTTCCCGAACCCTGCAAACAGCGCAACCACTTTTGGTGTTAAAGTGAACGAAGCAAAAGACATTACCTGGTCAATGACCAATATGGTCGGACAGCAGGTGACAACCGGCTCACAGCTGAATGTTCAGCCGGGTGAAACACGCTTTACCATTAACACTTCAACAATGGCTGAAGGAATTTATTTCCTGAATGTTGTTGCAGGTGACCGCACGTACACGCAAAAGGTAGTCGTCAGTCATTAATCTGCCTGAATTAATTATTAAGGTGGTCATCAGCAATGGTGGCCACTTTTTTTCTGCGCTGTTATCCCTTATTACCATTCGTACTTTCAGTTAACTTTGCATCCGTTATGAAAGTTATTGATCATCTCAGAGCTGCAAAGTCAACCCTGTTTTCCATCGAGATCCTGCCCCCTCTGAAAGGAAAAAGCATTCAGTCGATTTACGAAGGCATTGATCCGCTGATGGAATTCAAGCCTTCATTTGTGGATGTAACCTATCACCGCGAAGAATACGTTTACAAAAAGCGCGAGGGTGGTTACCTCGAGAAAGTTTCGATCCGGAAACGTCCGGGCACAGTCGGCATCTGCGCCGCCATAATGAACCGCTATCACGTGGATGCCGTACCGCATATTATCTGCGGCGGATTTACCAAAGAAGAAACCGAAAGCGCGCTCATCGATCTGCATTTTCTCGGCATTGACAACGTGCTGCTGTTGCGTGGTGATGCCATCAAATCAGAAACCACTTTTGTACCCGAGCCCAACGGACATGTGTACGCGATCGATCTTGTGCAGCAGGTGATGGCCATGAACAAAGGCTGCTATTTACACGAAGATGTGGTTGACATGGCGCCCACCAACTTATGCGCTGGCGTGGCCGGTTATCCTGAAAAACATTTTGAAGCGCCGAACATGTATTCTGATCTGAAACACCTGAAAGCAAAAGTGGATGCAGGCGCCGATTATATCGTAACGCAGATGTTTTTTGACAACAGCAAATTTTTTGAATTCACGAAACGGTGTAATGATGCCGGGATCAACGTGCCGATCATTCCCGGTTTGAAAATCCTGAGTTCTAAAAACCAGATATTCACGCTGCCGAAAATTTTCCATATTGATATTCCACAAGACCTGATCGAAGAGGTTGAAAAATGCAGTGACGATAAGCAGGTGAAAGAAGCGGGGATTCAATGGTGTATTCAGCAATCCAAAGAGCTGGTGAAAGCGGGTGTTCCCTGCCTTCATTATTACACCATGGGAACTTCGGGATCCACCCGGAAAGTAGCGGCGGAAATTTTCTGAAAAAAGCGATTCCCCAGGTTTCTGTTATCCGCCGTAAGGTGAAAACGCGCCGGGAATATGCATGATCGTTTTAATGTTGTTGGTCTTAACGATACCAATCACATCAAAACGCACTTCATCTGAAAGCTTTTTCTGTTCGAGATAAAGATTAGCCGCGCGGATCAGCTTTTTTTGCTTCGTTTTATTCACAAAAGTTTCGGGTTCACCGAATGCGTTTGTGCCGCGCGTTTTCACCTCTACAATTACAATTTCCTTTTGATCGCGGGCTATGATATCAATTTCGAGATGAAGAAATTTCCAGTTGACGTCAAGTATCAGCATTCCTTTTCCACGAAGGTGGCGGATCGCTTCTTCTTCACCCCATTTACCGGTAAGCTGGTTGAGTGTCATGTCCTTCGATGCTAAGAAGAGGTTTGCAAAGAAATCAAATGAATCCCAGTCATAGAAAAGTGAGATGCGACAGGTCGGTTTCCACATCCAGCCGCACTTTTTTACCCAGCTGCAACGCGTAATTTTTAACCCCGTGGCCAGCCGGAAATCCATAACAAACCGGGTAATCATATTCCGCCACTTGCTCTGCAATTATTTCTTCAGCCGTTTTTCCATAAGGCACCGGGTTGTCTTTCATTTCATGCATTCCGCCAATGATCAGTCCCTTCAAACCTTCCAGTTTTCTGGCACGTTTTAAGCTGAGCACCATGCGGTCAATATGGTATAAATATTCATCGAGATCTTCCAGGAATAAAATTTTTCCCTCCGTTTCAATATCCGAAGCGGATCCCTGCAGGGCAAATAACAGGGAAAGATTCCCGCCTACCAGCACGCCTTCGCCTGTTCCTGCACGGTTGGGAACATCGGTTTCATTTGTCTCGCGGTACGCCGCCGGAACGCCGAAAAGCGCCTGGCGCAATGTTTCTGTGGAATGCGGATCCCGGTTAAAATTATACGGCATCGTCGCGTGCATGGTCGCACAATGCAAATGCCGGCTCACATGGCTGTGCAAAACGGTAATGTCGCTATAACCGATGATCCATTTTGGATTCTCCGCGAAACCGGTGAAATCAAGCCGGTCGATGATGCGCATGGTTCCGTAACCACCGCGGGCGCTGATCACCGCTTTGATGGCCGGATCATTTAAAAATTCCTGCAGATCTTCCGCCCGTTGCGCATCCGTTCCTGAAAACTGGTTATCAGCGCCAAAAAGATTTTTCCCCAGCACAGGGAACAAGCCCCACGATTCGAGGATCTTCACTGCAGGTTCTATATCTTCCTGGCCCACCTTCCGCGCCGGCGCGCAAATTCCAATCGTATCGCCACGCTGCAGAAATGGCGGACAAATCACTGATTTCATTGACCGAAGTTAACTACTAAAAGAGAACTGAGAACTGAGTGCTGAGTCATTGGTGCTGAGTGTAGCGTAATTGGCGCTGAGAATGGAGTAATTGGGTTAATAGGAAAATCCACGTAATCCGCGGCTAAATAATCCGCGCAAATTCGCGTAATCCGTGGCTAAATAATCCGTGCAAATTCGCGTAATCCGTGGCTGTAATCCGCGGCCGAAAATCGTAATTCGTAATTCATACATCGTAATTCATACATCTTAAATCGTAATTCGTAATCCCGACAACCTTCGGGAGTAAATCGTGGGCAGGAAGGCGCGAGGACTTCGTATCTTCGTGCCGCAAAATATGACTGATCCGAAAAGATACACGGTTACCGCCGCGCTCATTTATGCCAATGGCCCCATCCATATCGGCCACCTGGCGGGGTGTTATCTGCCTTCCGATATTTATGTGCGTTACCTGCGCGCAAAAGGGGAAGATGTGCTGTTTGTAAGCGGGACAGATGAACATGGCGTGCCAATTACGCTGCGCGCGCGGAAAGAAGGATTATCGCCGCAGCAGGTTGTGGATAAATACTACGACATTATTAAAAAAGCTTTTTCCGATTTCGGAATTGAATTTGATATTTATTCGCGCACGAGCCGGCCTTTGCATCACCAGGTCGCTGCTGATTTTTTTAAGACACTCTACGATAAGAAAGTTTTTACGGAACAAACCACGGAACAGTATTACGACGAAGAAGCCAAACAATTCCTGGCCGACCGTTATATTGTGGGAACATGTCCGAACTGCAAAAACCCGGAGGCTTACGGTGACCAGTGTGAAAAATGCGGCACTTCCCTTTCGCCCGACGAGCTGATCAATCCTCACTCAACGCTTTCCGGATCACCACCGGTAAAACGTCCCACGAAAAACTGGTTTCTTCCGCTCGATAAGATCCAGCCGAAGCTGCAGAAATATATTGACAGTCACAAAGAGTGGAAGCCGAATGTTGCCGGGCAGTGCCAGTCGTGGCTGAAAGATGGCTTGCATCCGCGCGCGATGACCCGCGATCTCGACTGGGGTGTAAAAGTTCCGTTGCCGGATACGGAGGGAAAAGTTTTGTATGTATGGTTCGACGCGCCGATCGGTTATATTACCGCGAGCAAAGAATGGTTTGAGCAGCCTGCCACGCGCGCGACTGTTTCTTATGGAGGAAAACCAAAAAGCCCGGGCTGGGAACTTTACTGGAAAGACAAGGAAACAAGATTGGTTCATTTTATCGGGAAGGATAATATTGTTTTTCATTGCCTGATTTTCCCGGCAATGCTGCTTGAACATGGCGGTTATATTCTTCCGGATAATGTTCCTGCCAATGAATTCCTGAACCTTGAAAGCAGCAAGCTTTCCACTTCGCGCAATTGGGCCATCTGGCTGCATGAATACCTCGAAGAAATGCCCGGAAAGCAGGACGAGCTGCGTTATGTGCTCACTTCCATCGCGCCGGAAACAAGCGACAGCGATTTCACCTGGGCCGATTATGAAGCGCGCGTTAATAATGAACTGACGGCGGTATTCAGCAATTTTGTGCATCGCACCATGGTGCTTACGCATAAAAATTTCGCGGGAAAAGTTCCGGAAGCGAACCAGTACACGAAGGAAGACCTGCATGTGCTCGACGAGATCGCGCGTTTCCCGGACCGCATCGGCGCCGCCATCGCGCAGTACCGTTTCCGCGAAGCGCAGCTGGAGATGATGAACCTCGCGCGCCTTGGAAACAAATATTTGTCTGACAATGAGCCCTGGAAAAATACGGATGTGGAGCGGGTTAAGACGATCCTGAATGTTTCGTTGCAGATCTGCGCGAATCTCAGCATTCTCTGTCAGCCGTTTCTGCCATTCACTGCCGGAAAGCTGCGCCGCATGCTGAATATAATGCCCATGAACTGGTCCAATGCCACGAATACGAATTTGCTTCCCGCCGACCACCTGCTGACGGAGCCGG
>DATDOQ010000208.1:0-10245 GCA_035293205.1 Bacteroidia bacterium | reverse complement strand
TCATCATAATTTCCAATATGGCCTGCGCCCGCCGCAAAAAGAGCCACGCGTATTGCTTCCGCATTTTCCGCAGGACAGAATGCAACGAGCTTCCGGAGCAAACCCGTTTTTGGAACCAGCACACGAGATTCCGTCAGACCGAGCAGCACCGCAATTTTTGCATTAACCCCTTCCTGAACATTATCAAGATTCGTATGAATGGCATAAATCGCAATGTCATTTTTGATCGCGCGAATAACAGTCCTTTCCACATAATTTGAACCGTTAATTTTTTTGAGGCCGGAAAAAATCACCGGATGATGGGCGACCACGAGGTTGCATTTTTTTGAAATGGCTTCATCAATGATGGATTCGATACAATCGAGCGCCACGAGCACGCCGCTTATTTCCATATCGCGGTTACCGGTGAGCAGGCCGGCATTATCATAGCTTTCCTGCAGGACCGGCGGGGCCAGTTGTTCGAGATGGTCCAGAATGTGACTGAGTTTCATGCATGCGAAGTAACGTATTCGGGATGCAAGGTGCAAGGAAATGAACGCGGGAAAAATTCGACGCAAACGTTATCTCCCGCAGGTTGAACCCTGATGTTTACTACTTTCGTTTCCAATGAACATTCTTCGCCTGCTGGCCTGGCCATTTTCCCTGCTGTACGGACTGATCATGCGGTTGCGGAACAAAATGTTTGACACCGGAATTATTCCCTCCGTTGAATTTCACAATATAACGCTGATCGGTATCGGCAATCTCTCCGCCGGCGGCACCGGCAAAACACCTCATGTGGAATACCTGGTGCGGTTGCTCCATTCACGCTACAAGGTTGCAACGCTGAGCCGCGGTTATGGGCGCAAAAGTTCCGGCTTTATCCTGGCGGATGAAAATGCTGCAACGACCGAGATCGGTGATGAACCGAAACAATTCAGACACCGGTTTCCTATAGATGTTCCCGTAGCTGTTGACGCCAACCGGGTGCAAGGTGTGAAAAAGCTGCTCGAAAAATTTCCCGCGTTGCAGGTCATTCTTCTCGATGATGTTTTTCAGCACCGCCGGATCAAACCGGGCCTGCAAATTCTCCTGACGGATTATGCACGATTATATTACGAAGACCATTTGCTTCCGACGGGTTACCTGCGTGAGCCACGAAGCGGCGCATCGAGAGCTGATATAATTATCGTTACAAAAACGCCGCAGATATTTTCACCGCTGGAACGAAAACGGATCATTAAAGAAATCAATCCGCAGCCTTATCAGAAACTTTATTTCTCCACGATCATCTATAAAGATTTTGTGCCGATAGGGAATAAGCCGGAGAAAAGAAGGCTTTCAAAAGAATATTATTTCGAACGGAATTACACCGTGGTGCTGCTGACCGGTATTGCCAATTCACAATCGCTGGAATATTACCTGAAGGATAAAGTGGAGCTGATCCCTTACCGGTTCCGCGATCATCACGAATTCACGCCGGCAAATCTCCTGCGGCTCAGGGAACTTTTCCGCGCGATAAAAACGGAAAATAAAATCGTCCTGACAACCGAAAAAGATGCCATGCGACTGGAAAAACCCGGTCTTTCGGAATACCTGGGCGACCTGCCCGTGTTTTACATCCCGATCGAGGTGAGGTTTCATGAACAGGACGCAAATCTTTTTAACCAGCATATCTTAGATTATGTACGATCAAATCCTGTCCACGGCAACACACATCAGGGAAAGGACAAACAATTTTCAACCTGAGACCGGTATTATCCTGGGCACAGGTCTGGGCGGACTCGCGCATGAAATTGAAGTGGCGTTTGTTTTGCCGTATGAAAGCATTCCGGGTTTTCCGGTTTCAACAGTAGAAGGACATTCCGGTAAGCTTATCTTTGGAAAGCTGGCAGGAAAAAATGTGATCGCGATGCAGGGGCGCTTTCATTTTTACGAAGGTTATTCCATGCAACAGGTCGTGTTACCTGTAAGAGTGATGAAGCTGCTTGGAATTCAACGTCTGTTTGTTTCGAATGCAAGCGGTGGCGTTAATCCCGGATTTGAGATCGGTGACCTGATGATCCTTACTGATCACATCAATCTTTTTCCGGCAAATCCATTGACCGGCCCGAATGATCCGCGGTTTGGTCCGCGGTTCCCGGACATGAGCGAACCGTATGATAAAATAATGATCGCCACGGCAAAAAAAATAGCGGGCGATCTCGGCATCAAAGTTCAGGAAGGCGTGTATGTTGGGTTGAGCGGACCCACTTTCGAAACGCCGGCAGAATATAATTATATACGAATCATTGGCGGTGACGCGGTTGGCATGAGCACCGTACCGGAAGTGATCGCCGCGAGGCACATGAACATTCCGGTATTTGCGGTTTCCGTTATAACCGATCTTGGTGTTCCGGGTAAAATCGTGGTGGTTACGCACGAAGAAGTGCAGAGAGCAGCGGAAATGGCTTCGAATAAATTGACACGGTTGATGAAAGAAATGATTGCCAGGCTGGAGCAGGAAAGTTCCCATGGCAGCTAAGAGGGCATTAGGTCACTAATAAAAATATCAAGGGGGCCTTTTCGTAACTTTACGGAAAGGCCCTTTTTCTATTGAAACGTTTCTCACTCACTGTTTTGTTAATTCCGCTGTTACAAAAATTGGACGAACAGGTAAACCTTGTTCCTAATCCGGGCTTTGAAATTTATGATTCTTGACCAGATGGTGTCCTCCATTTACTGTTTTATAATTCTATGGTAAGATGTTTTACCTGCTCCGTCGGTAACCTCCATGATATAAATTCCACCAGCAAGGTTTGCGATATGAATATTTCCCTGATCGGCGCGCCCCAGGGATTGGCTGCAAATTACCTTACCGCTTAGATCCATCATTTTCACGGTAAGATTCTCAAACGCGTAAACTGATTGTATCATTACAATATCCCGGGCAGGGTTTGGATAGATTTGAATGTTTGGTGTTGTGAATGTACTTTCTGTCTCCGAAGCAGTTCCATTTCCCAAATACCGCACAACGGCAAAATCATGATTGGATCCATTATTACCTTGTCCCGCCACCACTATTTTACCATCCGGCTGAATGGTAACTGACAAATACACATAGCTGGAAGAACCAAGAGCAGTTGTTACCAGGCCACCGGATCCAAAGGCTGAATCTAAACTACCGTCACTATTGTAGCGAACTACTGCAAAATCATAACCTGAACCATTTAGAGTATATCCCGCCGCCACTATTTTTCCATCGGACTGAATGGAGACAGACCGGCAATAATCATTCATAGCACTTATTACTGTAATGACTTTACCACCCACCCCAAATGTAGAATCCAATCCGCCATTAATATCGTAGCGAACCAATGCAAAATGATTCCAGGTACCATTACCGCTTATTCCAGCCGCCACTATTTTGCCATCAGGCTGAATGAAAACCGACTGGCTGCCGTCAAAAGTAGGGCTCACTGCAGTGGTTACTATACCCCCGGAACCAAACGTCGTATCCAGTGTGCCTGTGCTTTCATAACGAACCATGGCAAAATCCGTATTGGGTCCGATAACGCTTGATCCTGATATCACGATTTTCCCGTCAGACTGAATAGCGAGTGAGTAACCAAAATCATGGCCAGAACCAATAGGAGTAATTATTTTCCCTCCGGAACCAAATGTAGTATCCAGGCTGCCATCGTTATTATAACGCACAACTGAAAAATCATAATTTGAAAAAACACCACTAACTCCCGCTACCACGATTTTTCCGTCCGGTTGAATGGCAATTGAATAGCCATAATCATTGTCAGCACTAACAGCAGTAGTTACTTTGCCTCCGGAACCAAACGTATTATCCAGGCTTCCGTCGTTGTTGTACCGCACCAGGGCGAAATCCATGTCTGAACCATTAAAACTTTGTCCTGCCAGAATTATTTTACCATCCTGTTGCAGTGCGACTGATCTTCCAGCGTCTTGGCCAGAGCCAATAGGAGTTGTCACTTTGCCAGCGGAACCAAAGGAAATATCCAGGCTGCCGTCGGTGTTATAGCGAACAACTGCAAAATCCAAATTTGCACCATTATCACTAAACCCTGACACAACTATTTTCCCGTCGGGTTGTATGACGACCACATTGGCTTCATCATCGAAGGAGCCGATGGCAGTAGTCACAATACCGCCAGAGCCAAAGGTGTTATCCAACGAGCCAGCCTGGGCTAAAAGCACGGGAGATGCTAACAAGGCAAGTGCCAGGATGTAATATTGATTTTTCATGTTTGGATACTATTTTATTAATAACCAATTTACTAATTCCATGTCAAATCATTGCTTAATGCCATGATCCACTATCACAATCATTAAGGCAAATGCAAAAGTGTTGTAAACTTAGTAAAAATAGGTGTGTTGATAGTCTATTCCATTACGACAACCGCTTCGCCGAACACCACTACCTTGTACACCTTAACCATACCCTGCACTATATGCAATGTGCCCTGCCTTTCGGACGTGGCGGACACAATGACTGTCTTTGTCGATCCGGAATCGCCACCACAGACCTTTCCGTTTCACGTACCGACGATTTTTAGAACAAACCAAAATTTTCGCGTTGATAGCTTGTCAGATGAATCTAATCTGAAAATTTTCGATCTGAGAGGACGTATTATTTATTCCAGCAGCAGTTATCAAAACAATTTCACACTATCGCAGTTAAGTTCCGCTGCCTATCTTTACGAATTCATTTTGCCGGACTACCGCGTAGTGCAGGGAAAGTTTTGTGTGGTGGATTGAAAAGCCCGAGCATTTTCAAAAATGTCATTGAGTCCTGCGGGTCATTATCCATTATTACCCCTTATTTTTGTAACTTTATAAATATCCCCGAAAAATTCCACCGATGAAAAATATTTTACTAACCATCCTGCTTTGCCCGATTTTACTTGCCGCGCAGAATTACGATTCGCAAAATGTTACAATGCTTGGCAACTGGCATAACAATCCAGCGCAACCGGCAGAACCTGTTTACGGCATTAAATACCAGGGCGTCTGGGGATGGTACCAGGCTTCCACGAATAAGGAATATGCAATCATTGGAACCTCCACCGGAACTTCCTTCATAGATGTCACCGATCCGGCAAATCCCGTGGAATGTGATTACATCCCCGCCGCGCATGGCAACCTCATCTGGCATGAGATCAAAACTTACCAGAATTACTGTTACATCGTAAGCGACGACAGTCCGCCGAACACTTTTATCATTGCAGACATGTCCTATCTGCCGGACTCCGTTCATGTTGTGCGAAATGACAACACCATCTTTGAACGCTGTCATACCATTTATGTGGACGGCGATTTTCTTTATGGCGCGAATATCAGCGGCGTCAATAGCAGTTTCTATTATTCGATGGCGGTATATGATCTTGCTGCAGATCCTGAATCCCCCACACTGGTGCGCGCGCTGAACCAGGACTATCCCATTTATCCAGGATATGCGCATGACATGTTTGTGCGCGACGATACCTCTTATGTTTCCTGCGGGTATGACGGCCTGCATATTTTTTCATTCCGGCACGATACGGTTGTATCATTCACCGAAATCGCAGCACTCACCTCCTATCCCGAACAAGGTTATAACCACAGCAGCTTTCTCACTGCCGATGGCAATACGCTTATTTTTATGGATGAGGTTCCGGACGGAAGGGGAATCAAATCACTTGATGTTTCTGATTTTGGTAATCTCACCATCAACCAGGTTTTCCGTTCCAACGTGGGTGTAACGCCGCACAACCCCTACATCATCGGAAATTATGTGCTTATTTCCGCGAATTATTGTGATGGACTCCAGATCTTCAATATTTCAGATCCTTCGTCGGTGGTGCGCCTCGGCTATTTTGATACGGACACACTGATAAATTTTCCGAACTATTCACAAGCTTATCATGGCTGCTGGGGCGCTTATACAGATTTGCCCAGTGGCAACCTGTTGGCTTCCGATATGCAAAACGGTCTTTATATATTTGATATATCCGCTGTCATTTCCACAGGATCGCTAAATGCCGAGGCTGCTTCACTGCAGGCTTTTCCCAATCCATTCGCAACAGATTTTTTTCTGAACGTCACCGTCGATAAGGCACAAACGGTCAGCTATAAGATTTATGACAACAGCGGAAGAAATATTTTGTCGGGATCCGAAAATCTTCCGCAGGGAAAAATGCTGCTCGAAATCCCCGCTGAAGCTTTGCTGCCGGGGGTTTATTCGATCCGGCTGGATGGTGAAACCGTTAACGGGCACGCACGGCTTATTAAGACACAATAATGCATTCGCCCAACGGAATCAGCACTGTTCTTTTCCACTTCGGCTTTGGATTTCCTGACTGAAAAAAACTCTTTGTGTCTTCTCTTCGTGAATCTTAGTGCCTTCGTGGCTATCTTTTCGTGTCTTTAAACAAGTATCAGTTCCCAACAAAAGAACACAAAGGGGGTAGCCACCAAGACACAAAAAAAAGCACGAAGACAAGACAGAAAGCTTTTAGGCGGATTTTGCAAAAAAAGTAAATTTCTATAAGTTTCCATTATACATTTTCCATGCAGGGGATCAGCATATTCCATTAATTCATTCCACAGAGTTTGCTTTACACGGCGGCGGCAGCTATCTTTGAAAGGCAGGTTTACTTTTTATTATTTTATTGACCAGGGGCGATGGGAAAAATTCATGCCGGACGAAAATAAAGGAAACACAGGCTACTTCAAGGGTCGCGGCGCCCAGATAAATCCGCATAACCGCTTCCTGAAACAAAAAGTTGTCCAGGAACATTTTGAGCAAATCGATGAGCCATTTCTCCAGGCGGAGAAAACGGAAATCATTTACACGCATCCGAAAACGATCATCAATAAGGTAAACAGTCCTGATTTAATGGGATTGTCCATGAATCCTTACCAGGGATGCGAGCATGGCTGCATTTACTGTTATGCCCGGAATGCGCATGAATACTGGGGCTTCAGCGCAGGGCTGGATTTCGAGCGCAAAATAATCGTCAAGGAAAAAGCTGCGGAATTATTGGCGAAAGAGCTAAGCAATCCGCGGTGGCAGCCGGAACCGATCATGTTTTCCGGTAATACAGATTGTTACCAGCCACTCGAAAAAAAATTCGGCCTTACACGCAAAATGCTGGAGGTGCTGCTCAAATACAAGCATCCTGCTTCGATGATCACTAAAAACGCGCTGATCCGCCGGGATATTGACATTTTAAAAGAAATGGCGCAGCTCCGGCTGGTGCATGTAATGATCAGCATTACCGGCCTTGATGAATCGTTGCGCCTGAAGCTTGAACCGCGCACCGCCACTTACCGACAGCGCATAGAAACCATTCGTTTGCTCGCTGATGCAGGAATTCCCGTTGGTGTTATGGTGGCACCTATCATTCCCGGACTCAACAGTCATGAAGTGCACGATGTCATAAAAGCTTCTGCTGAGGCGGGTGCGCGTACTGCCGGTTATACGATTGTACGATTGAACGGCGCGGTTGGAGAAATATTCCATGACTGGCTGACGAAAAACTTTCCTGACCGCGCGGAAAAAGTTTGGCACCAGATCCAACAATGTCATGGCGGAAAAGTGAACGATAGCAGATTTGGCACCCGGATGCGGGGGGAAGGTCCTATTGCGGAGAGCATTCACAAAATGTTCGCGATTGCGCGTGAGAAATTCCTGCCGGAAGAGGAAAGTTTTGAGTTTGACCTTTCACTTTTTAATCCGGGCGCGGGAAATGCGCAGATGTCATTATTCTGATGGCTGCTGCGTAAATGCGAAATTTTCTTGTTAAATGGTTGTCTTTTTTTTTAAGTTTCTTTGTAGTTACAACTATTGTTATATTTTTGCCATAACCAAACTCAATTTTTAGTAACCACTACACCTAATCCATTTTTCATGAAACCAACTATGAAGAACCTCGCCCTTGCTTTTACCATGGCAGTTGCAGGATGTGCATATGCACAAAATGAAGTGTCCGGCATAATACCGGAATCCGGCTTCAGTGTAATCGAAAACAACAAATCGAACACTTATGCTTCGGATTTCAATGTTTCGAAGATGCGCAGAGGCAGCGATGCCTGGGAAGAAGGCGCAAAGGTTGTCACAATCGGTTATGGTTTTCCAAACATGACCAAAACGTTGTTTAAAACATATGAAGGTTTCCTGGATTATAAAGTTTCGGGTATCGGCCCTATTCATGCCAAATTTGATTACGGCATTTCTGATTTAATTGGATTAGGCCTCAGCTTTCGCTACAGCAACTCAAAAGTAGAGTGGTCGTATTCCGATTATGATGACAACAATAATCTGGTGAACTATTCTGAGGGATGGAAAGGATCTGTGATCGGGGTTATTGCTCGTATCAACTTCCACTTTGCGACGAGCGAAAAACTCGATCCATATGCAGGAATTGGTATGGGTTATGTGGCCCGAAGCTTTGAATATTTTAATACCCAGCCTGGTTATATTAACCTCGTTCCCTTCGTTTTTCCGATACCTTTTGGCATGGAACTGACAACCGGCATCCGCTATTATTTCTCTGATAATGTTGGCGTTTATGCAGAAGTTGGCATTGGCGGATCAATCGCGCAGGCTGGACTGGCGCTGAAATTCTAAAAATATTTTACCTGCAAAAGAGCCCTCCCCTCCGGAGGGTTTTTTTGTTTCATCCAGGTGTGCATTTTTTTTCACTCCCCCACCTCCACTTTCAGTGTAAAAAATTCAGCAGCCCGGGTCTTATTGCCTGAAATCACATAGCGATAAAGCGTTTTTTCGGGAAGGGCATGATTTTTTCGCATTGTTTCCAGTGCCGAAGAACCTGTGAGTCATGAAAAAGTTTTTATTTTTTCTGTTAATTCCAATTCAAGTTTCAGCGCAGCATCAACATAGTCAACCCGTCCAGGGTGACACTGCAGAGCTGATGACAAGCGCATTTTCCCGGAATCTGCCGATGACAAGAAATGGATCGGGAACATCCTGGCTGCCCGATGCTTCGCCGGCGTGGGGCCATATGTTCCACCGGAATCAATGGATGTTCATGGCGCATTACAATGCATTTTTGCGCTATAACCACCAGGATTTCCTCGAACGCGGAACCCGTGGCGGAAAAAAAATTGATTTCCTGGAATGGGGAATGTTAAAGGGGCAGCGGGAAATTGGCGTTAATGGCTTATTCCATTTCAGCACCATGTTCACACTTGATCCTTTTTTTGTCGGGAGTGAAGGTTATCCATTACTATTCCAAACGGGCGAAACATGGCAGGGAAAACAGTTGGTTGACAGGCAGCACCCGCATGAATTATTTTCCGAATTGGCAGTCAGCTATGCGCATTCATTCGGTAGCAAAACAGATGGTTTTATATACGCCGGATTTCCCGGTGAACCGGCGCTGGGTTCAGGCGCGTTCATGCACCGCCCCTCAGCCATGTTCAACCCCGATGCTCCAATTACCCATCACTGGAACGATGGTCACCACATTACCTTCGGTGTCCTGACATTTGGTCTCCGGTATAGCGCATTTAAACTTGAAACATCCGCTTTTCATGGACGGGAACCGGACGAGAACCGGTACGATTTTGACGGCGGACCATTGGATTCATGGTCGATGCGGTTATCTTTCAGCCCACGCGAGGATGCAGTGTTCCAGGTGTCCCATGGCTTTATTAACAGTCCGGATGTCCTGGATCCTGTGGAAGATGTTGCACGTACTACCGCTTCCGTCATTTTTACCCATAACTGGGAACACGGAAAAGCAAAAGAATTTTACGGAACACTTTTGTGGGCCAGGAATGTGACAGGCCGGACCATCGAAAATGCGACACTCGCCGAAGGCGTATTAGCGATGCGTGTGCTGTCTATCTATAGCCGTTATGAACTCGTGCAGAAAACTGCCGAACACCTTAACCTTATCAGCGAATTTCCTGAGAATTTACTTATAGAAATTCATGAGTTCACGGCCGGTATGTCCATCCAGTTTTTAAAAACCCGCTGGTTTAATGCTTCCTTTGGCAGCCACCTCACTTTATTTATCTCTGATCATGAGCTGTTCCCGATTTATGGCGAATGGCCCTGGTCATTCGAAGCGTACCTTAGAATTTATCCTCCCCGGCTGAACCTTCCTACCTTTAGGAAATGAAGCGAATATTCATTCATGTTACCGGAAAAGTACAGGGAGTGAATTACCGTGCAGCCGCCCGGAAGATTGCGCGCGAAAGCGGCTTGACAGGTTTTGTGCAGAATGAAAATGACGGTTCAGTGTA
>DATDOQ010000207.1:0-4253 GCA_035293205.1 Bacteroidia bacterium | reverse complement strand
GCGTGGCGGTATGCCGGAGAAAAGTTGTATTTCTGTTCTGCCCGCTTGTCTGCAGCAGGCTCACATGCGCCACAGCGCCAAACCGCCGGTAATTCCAGCTGCCGGCAACATCATTTTTTACGCCGTTCATAAATTCCCCTTCACGGAACATGGACCAGCCATACGAAATGCGGTTAGCGGATTTGAGCTTTTTCAGATTCAACGTGACGCCACCTAGATGTTGGCCCGAAGCGGGAAGCCGGTTAGCAGAACCCCAGCCAAGATTCCAGTCCCGCTCAAATTCCACGGAACGATAGCGCTCAATTGGCGAAAAATACCTGCTGACCAATTCGTAATGCGTTTCAACCACGAGCGAAAGTGAATCGGAAACCGCGTACCCGCTTTCAATATTTAATTTTCCGCCATAACCATGATCGTCCGTGCTGTTGAATGGGGAAAATGTATTAAGATCATTTCGTGTGTAAGCAAATTCCGAATTCAATAATCCGAAACGCATTTCCTTTTTTGTGCCCAGCACAACCATCTGCTTCCGCTTCGGTGTGATCAGCAAAATAACCGGTTCGTGATCGCCCTGTGGAATTCCGTTTTGCGGGGCAATCCATCTGAATGTTTTTCCGTTCGCAGACGAGCTGACCTGGATATAATTTCCGCCATAAAGACCCGTGTATGAAAAAGAGAGCCGGTAATGCGCGCTGTCCGGATTGGTGGAATACACATACACGTCATTGTACAAAACACTTCCGGCAAGCGTGTCAATTTTTTTATACAAAACCAGGTCGCCTGAAAAAGCCACGCTGTCAACACCGGGAACAACCGCTTTGTATAATGAATCGCCCACTTCGGCCATGCGCAATTTATTTTCAGATGTAAGCGTTTGCTGCAGCGGCTGATTTTTGTTGTCCTGCTCGGAAAACGCGTGGAACCAGGTTTGCCAGCCTTCCCGGCGATAATCCAGCCCGGTATAGATCATCGAGCGCGCATAATTCCGGTCTGCATATTGAAACTCCACTTCAATGCGTTTATCTTTTGTGATCAGCTGCCTGGCCGTAAACGTCACCTGCGCGGTATTGTAATCAATGATGTAATCATTTTCCTGTCCGCGGATCAGAAGACGACCGTCGATGTAAACTTTTTCAGTGCCTGATAGGACGACAATGAACAATTCGTTTTCCGCGCCATGCAGCCGGTACGGCCCCTGGTTGCCTTCCACACCCTGCAGAATATTGCGTGAAAATTTTCCTTTTGAAATTGCAATGGCGCCGGATACATTCAGCTGCCCCGGCTTATCCTTGGTTCCGCCCAGCGGAGTGAGATAACTGGCATTAACGCCCTGTCCGCGTTTATTGAAATTCATGAAATAACTGTTCGGCCTGGTCACATAAAAATCCCCTGCGATCATTTTCATGCCATTGCCCGAAAGCTGAATATAAACGCGGTCGAATTCCTGCAGCTGTTGCGTAGTTCCATCCGGCTGCACGGGCAAATTATCATCCGTCGCCGCCATTGTCAGATCGAGATTTTCGGTGAGTTTGCCCGACATCTGAAGATTTAAGCTGGAATTGACGGAAACATCCCGGTTGTTACCAAATACAATTCCGCGGGAAAGACTGCCGCTTTTTGTAAGCGCCCCAGTCCCAAAAGGATCATCCGCTTTTTCATCACCCGGCCGGTATAAAAATGGATTAGTACGGTTATCAGGTTTTGAAGTGAAACGTTCCTGGTCTTTATGGGTATAGGTTTTTGTGAACAATACCGGGTACACCACGTAGCGTACGCGCAGACTGTCGCGGGGAGCGCCGGGTTTCAAAATCAGCCGGCTTTCGGCAGGCAATAATTCATAATCGGTTGTGTCAAGCTTTGTCTGTCCGTTGTAGAGGGTGAATGTGGAAGGTATGATGCTGAGCGTATCAAGCTGAATTGTATCGCCGGAAGGCAAAATCATTTTTTCCCGCCACGCCACCGGTGTTTGTCCGCTCGCCTGCACGAATAACAGCACAAATAACAAGGAAAGAATATGCCGCGGCCGCATCTGCTTTTAAAGTTAAGCAAGTTCACGGCTTAACATAATGGTAACGTTTACAGCAGCAATAAATTATAGGCATTGGTCCATTAGGCAATAGTCATTGGGGGTTTAGCTAAACAGTTTTCCTGACCCCCTAATGACTATTGCCTAATGGACCAATGACTATTTCCACCGCTTCTTGTGCAAAAGTGAAGAGATTCAGAGTAGTCAGCTAAGGCATTTTGATTATTTTAGGCCCTGATTCCCCCAAAACTGTTTCAGCAGATGATAACACGTTATTTTCAGATTCTATTGGCCGGCCTGCTCACTGTAGCATTGGCCATGGGTTGTTCCAATGATAAGAAGGACGAAGTTTCCGGCAAAAAAGCCAGCGGTCCGGTCAAATACGGTGGAGTTTTCCGCATGAATGAACCGGAAGATTTCCGTACGCTTTACCCGCTCGACATTGTGGACCTGGTCAGCCACCATATCGGTTCACAAGTGTATGAAGGACTGGTTAAATTCAATCAGAAAGATCTTTCAATCATGCCTGCGCTCGCTTCCTCCTGGGAGTCGCCCGATGGCGCAACAAGATTTGTCTTTCACCTGCGGCAGGATGTTTATTTTCATGATGATCCATGTTTTGAAGGTGGAAAGGGCCGCCTGGTGAAAGCATCCGATATTAAATTTTGCTTCGACCGCTTATGCAGCGCAGATAAGAGCAATCAGCAGTTCATGAACACTTTCAAGGACCGCGTTGACGGCGCCAATGAATGTTATGGCACGGCTGATACAGCATCTGCCGGCGTTTCAGGCGTAACGATGGTCAATGATTCGACTATTGAAATTAAGCTCAAACATCCGATGCCAACATTCCTGAACGTGCTTGCCACACAGGGTTGCTGGATCTACCCGAAGGAAGCTGTGAAAAAATATGGTGAGAACATGCGCACAAAATGTGTCGGTACGGGACCTTTCCGGTTAAAAAGCATCCGCGAAGGAGAATCCGTTCTGTTGGAGCGCAATCCGAATTACTGGATGGTGGATGAATGGCAGAACCGTCTTCCTTACCTCGATAATGTGCAGTTCCGTTTTATCAAAGATAAAAGTTCAGAGATCCTTACTTTTAACAATAAAGAACTGGAAATGATTTTCCGCCTCCCGGTGGAAATGTACAAGGACATTCTCGGAGAATTGGAAAAGGCAAAAGAAAAACCGGCCACTTTTACTTACCAGAGCAATCCGGCAATGAGCCTGACGTATTATGGCTTCCAGAACCAGCTGAAACCCTTCGATAATCCAAAAGTTCGTCTTGCTTTCAATTACGCGATTGACCGCGAGAAAATTACGGAGCGCATTCTTGCCGGCGATGCAAGTCCTGCCATTTACGGCGTTGTTCCACCTTCCCTGCCGGGTTATAATTCTAAAATGATACGTGGTTTCACTTACGATCCCGCCAAAGCACAAAAGCTGCTTGCTGAAGCCGGCTACCCCGGCGGAAAAGGCTTTCCTGAAATCACCCTGCAGATCAACAGCGGCGGCGGCGACAGGAACGCGATGACGGCGGAATCGGTGATCAACCAGCTTAAGTCTAATCTTGGAATAAATATCCGCCTTGATGTCATGCCTTTCGCGCAGCACCTGCAAACCATTGAAACCGGGAAAGCGCTTTTCTGGCGCACCGGGTGGAACGCGGATTACCCCGATCCGGAAACATTCATGTCGATCCTTTACGGAGCAAATATTCCGGCCAGCATGAGTGAACGCTCATCCCTGAATTCAGTCCGTTATTCCAATCCAAAGTTTGATTCAATTTTCGAGGCCGCTTCCCACGAGCCAGACCTGGCAAAACGCACAGCGCTTTTCATGCGCGCCGACCAGCTCGCTATGGATGATGGCGCGATCATGCCGATCTATTACGAAGTGAATGACAGGCTGCTCCAGTTGTATGTACGAAACTTTGATATCAACCCGATGGAATTCCGCGACATGACAGGCGTCTGGCTGGATATGGAGTCGGCACCCTCCGGGACTGCCGATAGTGTGGCTAACTAAAGCATAAAAACATTTTTAATGAAAGGAACTTTCCCGCCGGAAGGTTCCTTTTTTTATTTGCAACTGCGGTTAAAGAAAATCCGCGTTCTCTGTGAAAATCCGTGCAAATCCGCGGCTAGTAATCCGTGTAAATCCGTGGCTAATAATCCGTGTAAATCCGTGAAAATCTGCGGCTAATAATCCGTGCAAATCCGTG
>DATDOQ010000206.1:0-3204 GCA_035293205.1 Bacteroidia bacterium | reverse complement strand
TAATCAAACTCGACGGTCAATTAATCGAGATAATAAATAATCCGAAACAATCAGGATGGAACAGAATTTATGTTCCTAAAGATACTGTTGAGTTTATAACTTTAAAACAAGAACAATTGGACAGCATTTGGAACTATGTTAGTTCAATTATAGAAAAAGCCCCTGTTCCCGGCCACTTGGTAGCAGCAGAATATGCTGAGTCTGCTTCATTCGAGATAATATTCACTAAGGAAATTGACCGCTCCACCCGAACTACAACTTCCAACCAGATTGAATTTCAATACGTAGAATCCTGGAAAGATCTCTCTGAAGACACAAAAGGACTTTACGAGGTAATTACAAAAAATGTCCGGTTGTTAGAATAAACTACCGCTAACAGCAGCAGAAAACTTTGAGCGTTGAAAAAGTTGGCGAAGGCAATTCTACAAAACGTTCCACTCTACCACAGAAATTCGAGATTGAGAATAAAATCCTGGTGCCTCTGAATCTTCGGTAAGAATTGAAAAATTACATGCATTTCGGCTAATTAGGATGCTAAAAATAATTTTGAGAAAGCAAAGTAACTTTTCTGCACGCCCATACGTCGTAAAACAGTATCCAACCAAAACCTTCAACCATGCGTTTCCTTATCCATGTCATCATCGGCTTTCTGATTGGATCCTGCGCTGCTATTCCGGCAGACCATGGTCCGGTAATAAAAGAGGCCCGTACACTTGCAGCCTTCAAGGGGATGAATACTTCCGGTGTAATGGAGGTTGATTTTACACCGGCTGAAGTAATAAAGCTTTCGGTGGAAGCTCCGGAAGACATACTTAAAAAAGTCATCACCGAAGTTGACGGTAAGACCTTGAAAATTTATCTTGAAAATGGGAATTATGAGCTGGATCAACCAATTAAGGTGCATGTGGAGGGACCGGATCTGCAATCAGTAAAAATGAGCGGGGCAACCAGGATGGTAATGAATTCGCCATTAAATGGAAATGAATTTGATCTTACCCTGTCTGGCGCCTCCACATTTAGCGGGACAATCCATATGAAGAAAATCCATGTGGATCTTTCGGGTGCTTCCAAGGCTGAAATCGCCGGGACAACCCGTGACTTGATTGCCGGTGTCAGCGGCGCTGCAAAGCTGAAAGCAGGTAAGCTTTCTTCTTCAGTTACTGAAATCAAATGCGCCGGCGCGTCAACCGGAATTGTGCGCGCCGACAGCACGCTGATAGCTGAAGCATCAGGAGTATCTTCTATTTCATACAGCGGCAATGCTAAGGTCATTGAAAAAGAAACATCAGGCTATTCTTCAATCCACCGCGGAAATTAAAATCAGCTGCATTGCAGTATCTTGGCGGCATGCAAGAGAATCAGCGCTATTTCGAAGCCAACCGTAGTCTCTGGAACAGTCGTGTCGCGGAACACATGGCGTCGGATTTTTATAATTTGAAAAATTGAAAAATATGGCGGGAAATTACCGATGATTTTTAGCCTGGTCGTGAAAAAAAACGCCTGATAAGATTACGGAGCTTTGCTTCCGCCCTCAACTTCCACCGCTTCATCACCGAAGGGCAAATGATGCGCACCGAGAATAGCAAGCACAGGACTTGTATTATAAATGCCCTTGTTCATTTTGTTGCAAAGAATGATCACAGTGACGTCATCTGTGAGGCCACGATAAAAAGTGGAAGTAAACCCATGCCACCACCCATTATGGAAAACGGCTTTTGCGCCGTCATCAAACTGAAGCGTACGCCAGCCGAAACCATAATTCCAGGCTCGTTTTTTTGCCAGGTCCGGACTATGGCCGGCAAATGCTTCTTCTAAAATTTCCGGCTGAAGGATCTTCCCGTTTCGCAGGGCGCGGTCCCACGTGAACAGATCGCCTGCAGTGGAATAAACGCCTTTGTCGCCGGTAACGCCATCGAGAAAATTATCTTCCCAGCATTTCCAGGGGCCGAAATAGCCGCGTGTTTTTTCCGGGTGATCCAGACCGTCGCCTGCGATCCAGGTATGTTTCATTTGCAGCGGATAGAAGAAATTTTCCTGCATGAATACCGGAAAAGATTTTCCGGAAATAATTTCCACCAGGCGCGCAAGGATCACGAAACCCGTGTTACTGTAATCGAATTTTTCATCCGGCTTGCGAAACGGCCGGACGTTTAGCTCTTCCATGATGTGAAGCGCTTCTTCATTGTTCACCATCACCGGTTGTTCATTACGCGCGCGGTAATAATTATCGCAAATGTTGGTGTATTTATCCAATCCCGCGCGGTGGGTAAGCAAATGACGAATGGTGATGCATTTCAGGTAAAAACCAGGAAGATATTTTCCAATCGTATCATCATATTGCAATTTTCCCTGCTGATGCAGCAGCATGATGGCAGCCGCCGTAAATTGTTTTGAAACTGATGCGAGCTGGAATGCGGATTCCGTCGTAAGGCTGTCCCGCTTTTCATAATTTTTCCAGCCGAATGCTTTTTCATAGAGGATCACACCACGCTGGGCCACCAGGATGCTTCCGCTGAATTTTCCTTCGGTGAAACGTGACGAAAAAAATGTATCCAGCTGGCGTTTCTTCTCATTGGCATTGATCGCGTTGTGTAAAAGGACAACACTGTCAACCGGTGATGCCGGTACGCGCGCTTCATGTGAAACAGCGGAGGAACAACCCTGGATGACGAGCAAAAAGAAAAGGAAAAGGGGTAGAAATCGCACGATTACAAAGATCCTTATGAAGAACGGCTTTTTTGCAGGGTAATCTGCTAATAATTCACAAGCGTTTGTTAAGAAGGGAGAATGGAAGGATCCGCCTGCGCTGAAGCTTCTGCGGACAAGGGAGGGAGTAGTGAGGAGAAAGTTGCAAATGGGAATAATGGGAGAATGAGATGATATGCTGATGTGCTGATTCGCTGATGTGCTGATGTGCTGATGTGCTGATTCGCACATGCCAGCGCTCAATAGGGAGAATCCACCTTCGCTTAAGCTTCGGTGGACAAGTGAATTCGATATGTGTTTTCAAAAAAAAATCCCCGCCGGGAAGGGCAGGGAAATTTTCGTTTTTAGGCTTTAATATTAATCCACTACGACAACGAGATATTTGGAAACGCTCCAGAATTTGGTTTGATCCGTAATAACCAGCTTATCGGCGCGGCCGTCGGGTCCTTCGATCTGGTAGGTTCCGGCAGGATGGGTGCTCACCACTTTTGCTTTTTT
>DATDOQ010000205.1:0-2850 GCA_035293205.1 Bacteroidia bacterium | reverse complement strand
AACTTCGTAAGAGATGGAGCCGTCTGCGTTATAATGCGTCAGCAAACCGCCGGTTATTTCAAGAAAATGTTTTGCGTTCTTTTTCGCGATCAGCTCCTCCACCAAAAAAACTTTCTTTACAGGAAATTCTTCTTTTGGCTTTATTTTCAGCAGTTCCGCGGCGCGGGAATTTAACTCATCCGTGGCGCGAAAGATCAGGCCGGCAAATGCCTCCAGCTCTTCTTCACTTTTGATCCTGCGTACGGCTGAGCTGCATCCGTCATCCACCGGTTTCGCGATAAACGGCCAGCGTATCTTTTCACTGATCGTTTGCAGCACTTCGGCACGTTTTGAATTCCAGTCCTGCTGTGTAATAAGCATGTGCTCCGCCACCAGAAATCCATTTTGCCGGAGAATTTCGTTCGTCGTGTATTTATCAATGGTGATCGCGGAGCTGCTCTTTCCGGAACCATTGTATGGAACACCCAATGAATCGAGCTTTTCCTGGACCGCGCCATCTTCCCCCGGACGACCGTGAAGAGCAATGAAACACACATCCGCCAACTTTGCGAGCTCTTCGTATGAAATACTACGCGGAGCAGCCAGTGCGTCCGGTGAACCGTACATCTTCGTAATTGATCCGCATAATTGAATGATCTGCTCCACCACCGGATGCACTTTCCAGTGATCAATTTTTTCCCGGATATCATCCGCATTATCCTTCAGAAGAATATTCACCGGAATGACATACAGCTGGTGTTCCTTATCACTTCCGGTGAGAAAAACTGGGAATGGCGAGTATTTGGTGGACGAGGCCAGCTTCTCATAAATATTCCGCCCGCTTTCTACGGAAATATGGCGTTCAGAAGAATATCCGCCGAGGATGACGGCAACGCGTGTTTTATTGTTGCCCTGGTTGCGCGATAATTGCATGGCCGTGTCGAGCCGGACAAGCATGCTGTCGAACCGGTGCGCATTTTTATCAGCTACGATGCGCTGCACAAGCGATGTGCGTAGAATATAGGTCAGGAATTGTGACGGATTTAAACCAATTTCCGCTGCCTGGTGAAAGAAAAAAGAGGAGGGCATCATTCCCGATGTCGTATTCGGATCATTCAGGTAAATTTCGCCGTTGTCTGTAATAAATCCGTCGATCCGCGCATACACGTTGAAATGAAGCGCGACAAAAAGACGCTCGCATTCTTCCCGGATCTTTTGAATCTGCACAACAGGCAATTCAATCGGCGTGATTTTCCGCGAAAGACCAGGAAGATATTTTGAACGGTAATCAAAAAGCTCTTTGCCTTTGCGGATCTCCGTAGGCGGCAACGCAACCGGAGTACCTTTTCCATTGTCTACCACGATGCAGGAAAATTCTTTTCCCCCGATAAAACTTTCGATCAGAATTTCCGCTTCCCCGTCCAGTGATTCAAGGTAAACTTCATGCTCCGATTTCTCAAAATGCTTTTCAATTTTTTGTACCAGGACATCCGGGTGATAAATGATTTCTTTTGCACCGTTGCGATCAGTTCCAAATGTTACCGGCATTCCAATGCCTTCCCGGATATCTGCCAGCACACGGATCGTTTCAATTCTTGCATTCGGGTCAAGTGCATTCCAGGTGGTGGCGGAAATTTCGCGGATAAAAAAGCTGCGGTTAACGGCCGCGGCAAAGCCTTCGTAATTGTCCTTGTGAAGGATGCTGATCCCGATCGACGAACCTTGTGTGGCCGCTTTTACCACCAATGGAAAACCGATCTTCTCTTTTGCCTCAGCGTAAATTTTATTGATCTCGTTTTTTTCTTTTGCCCCTGAAATTTCTTTCAGCCAAAACGCGCGTTTGACAACGAAAAATTCAGGCGAGGCAAATCCTGCATTGACCATCATTTTTTTCTGCACCGCCTTGTCGATGCCGATTGCCGAAGGCAGCACGCCGCTACCAGAATATGGCATTCCGATATATTCCAGCATTCCCTGTATCCGGCCGTCTTCACCGGAAGGACCGTGCAGGCAGAGAAATGCAAAATCGATCAGTCCGGGCAGTTCGTCTATTTTCACGCGACGCCCGAGTGATTCCGCCATTTTTTCCTGCTCCGCCTGTGAAGGATTGAGGCTTTCGGCATAGACCTGGAACTGACCGGGAGAGGCAGGAACCATGTCAGGCGGCGGATAAAAATCACGGATGCTCCCTTTATATATATAGGACCAGTCAGTAAGAATGAATTTTCCGAAGCTGTCAACGAACAACGGAACCGGTTCGAAAAGCGCTTTATCGAGGTTGTCGTACACCGTGCGTCCGCCGGCGAAAGATATTTCTCTCTCCTTTGAAACACCGCCGAAAATAATACCGACGCGGATTTTCATATAAAAATTATTCCACAAAGATAACCTTTCAGTACCGCTGTGATGGCTGATTTTGAGGAGGTTTTCAATAAGTGTTGTTAAAAACTGAACCGGCGCATCTGAACCAGCAGCCGAAAATCAACCGGCAATCTTTCTTTCAGCCTGGCCGGTTAAAAACGCGAGCAATTTGCCGGTGGCGATCGCGCGGTGACTTATACTATTTTTTTCTTCGGGCGACATTTCAGCAAATGTTTTTGTATGACCTTCCGGCTGGAAAACAGGATCGTAACCGAATCCGCTTGTACCCCTTTTTTCTTCCAGGATTTTTCCGCGGACGATTCCTTCAAATATTTTCTCCTGGTTTCCATTGGCCAGCACGATTACAGTCCTGAATTGCGCATTCCGGTTGGAAACGCCTTTCATCGAAGACAAAAGCTGGTCCATGTTTTTGTCGGGATTTTTTTCTTCCCCGGCATACCGTGCTGAATAAACCCCGGGCGCGCCATCCAGGGCATCCACTTCAAGACC
>DATDOQ010000204.1:0-2324 GCA_035293205.1 Bacteroidia bacterium | reverse complement strand
TATACTTGTGATACGCGCGAACTGTATCCTTAAAATCAGTCGCAATATGGTAATAGGTTACTGGTGTGTTTTCCTGAATATGCCAGTTGCCGTTGCGCTCAAAAACACGATCCCTGAATCCGGGTTCGACGTAAGCGACTGTGTCATCATCAAAGAGAACGGTTCCACCCCGGGCAAGCCTTAAAAAGTCATTTTGTTTCAGCGCTATTACACGAAGCAGGTCATATTCCGGCTGAATAAATTTTACGGCCCATCCCAGCGCTAAACAAGCGAAAAGCACAATTGAAAATTTTAGCCACGCTCTCTTTTCATTATGATGCACCCAGAGCGCACCAGCCAACGCAGGTATCAATGCAAAAAGGACATAGAACCTTGTCAGAAAAAGTAGCAGCAGCATAATGACAACTATAGCAAAGTGGATAATTCTTTTACCGGATAAAAATAAAAATGCATTATAAAGTAAAAACCCCAGCGCAAAAACAACCAGACCTTCTTTCAGCACGCCGGAACTCCAGAACAGGAGCGATGGAAACAGAAAAATAATTGCGGCGGCAATTTTATTGTGGTGCTGAAACGCAGAATAAAAAGTGCGATAAAGCGCGCAGAGACCAATGAAAGACAAAAAGCACATAAAAACGGAATGAATATGATAATTGCCCATTGAGATAAAATGCAACAGGGAATTCCACCGGATGAGCGTGTGCGCTTCATTGGGAAGATCCTGGTCGAAAGCCAGATCCCAATGCTGCATGACGGAGTAGTAGCTTGCATGTATGCGCGGATCGCCATCTCCAAAACCGGAAAGCATTTTCAGAAAATCAGCCGGACTCTCCCGCGCGGCGTCACGCATCACTTTCCCGTCATCAAAATATTTCCAGATATCGGCAGTTGAACGGTCGGGATAATAAAAAGTATAAACGGCCCATAAAGCAATTCCCGCAAGAATTTTTGCCATGAAAAAAGATTGGGTCATCCATTTTGGGATACCCTCAAGTCGAAAAAAATCCAGCTTATGAATGAGGAACAGAAAAAGTCCACAATAAACCAGCAGCAAAATCCATGACATGGGCGAAAATTACAGTAAATGCCTTAATTTTGCACCTCTCAAACTACAGAATCAAACATGCCCACCTCCACGGAAACGCTTACCACTGTTGAAACTGCCAAACAACTGGGATTGCTGCCTGAAGAATTTGAAAAGATAAAGGAAGTACTTGGCCGCACACCCAATTTTACGGAGCTGAGCATCTATTCCGTGATGTGGTCGGAGCATTGTTCCTATAAAAATTCCATCGCCTGGCTGAAAACGCTGCCAAAAGAAGGTCCGCACATGCTGGCCAAAGCAGGTGAGGAAAATGCAGGCCTCGTTGCAATCGGTGAAGGACTGGCTTGCGCATTTAAGATTGAATCGCATAATCACCCGTCTGCGCTTGAACCTTACCAGGGCGCTGCTACCGGCGTTGGTGGCATAAACCGGGATATTTTTACAATGGGCGCGCGCCCCATTGCGCAGCTAAACTCCCTGCGATTCGGCGATCCGAAGCTGGAGAAAACCAAATGGCTGGTGCGTGGCGTGGTGAAAGGAATCGGCGATTATGGAAACGCATTTGGAATACCGACCGTTGGGGGAGAAGTATTTTTTGATGAATGCTACAACATAAATCCGCTGGTGAATGCCATGTCGGCCGGAATTGTGAAAGTGGGGGAGACGGTTTCAGCTATTTCATATGGCAAAGGGAATCCTGTTTTTATTGTCGGCTCTTCAACTGGGAAAGACGGAATTCACGGAGCGGCATTCGCGTCAAAAGATCTTACAGAAGATTCCGCCAAAGATCTCCCGGCGGTGCAGGTTGGTGATCCGTTCCAGGAGAAACTGCTTCTGGAGGCAACGCTTGAGGTGATCAAAACCGGCGCCGTAATTGGCATGCAGGATATGGGCGCCGCAGGCATCACCTGTTCCACTTCCGAAATGTCGGCGAAAGGAAAAAGCGGGATGAACATCTGGCTGGATAAAGTTCCGACGCGGCAGGAGAATATGAAGGATTGGGAAATTCTGCTTTCTGAATCACAGGAACGGATGCTGGTAGTGGTGAAGAAAGGACACGAAGCAGAGGTGCAGGCAGTTTTTGATAAATGGGATTTGAATTGTGTTCAGATCGGGGAAGTGACAGAGGGTGAACGGCTGAAGTATTATATGCACGGCGAGCTGGTGGCGGATGTTCCGGCGGAATCATTGGTGCTTGGCGGCGGCGCGCCGGTTTACAAAAGAGAATTTAAAGAGCCCGCTTATTTTTCAGAATCTAAAAAATTCAGAATTGAAGATG
>DATDOQ010000203.1:0-7140 GCA_035293205.1 Bacteroidia bacterium | reverse complement strand
AAAAACGTCCTTTGAGCGATAAGATCATCCGGCTGTTTCCCCTGCAATTTCTGCAGTCCACCGCCGAGGATCCATACCTGGTGATCCTGCGCGTTTGTGAATTCGTGGCCGGAATGACTGACACATATGCTGTGTCGCTTTACAGAAGACTGAAAGGGATTGAATTGCCCCGTTAAAAAGGACAGCTTATGCTGCGGGAAGCTCTGCAGCCCCAAGCTCAAGCACTTCAAATATTTTTACCATGCCGAGCGTGTCGAGCCGCGAATATTCTTCCAGCGCTTCCCGCTGAACGGCCAGCTCAAACAGATCGGTCATCGTTTCCATTTTTTCATATACTGCCATAGCATGACTGCCATTCTGGATCTTTAAATCGTTGTAATGCAGTTCCGGCACGAGTGCAGGCAAAACATTTTTCAATGAAACGGAGCCGCTCATTTTCGGATGATGGTACCAGCCTTCAGTGAACGGCAAAATCAAGTCAGACAAACGGGCCAGCCGCTGTTCAATTTCCATCGAATGTTCCGGGAATTGTTTACGCAGCATTAGTAACGCTGCGCGTTCCGCTCCCGCATCATAAGATAAAATGCTATCATTTCCCTGCGTATCGGACAGAAATTTTTCCAGAAAAGTTTTGCGCGGATCGGATCCTGGCTCTGCAAGAAAAGAATGGTAAACGATGGTGCCGTCCACCAACCTGTGATGAATGGAATAAGCGAACGGAAGCGCCATAAAAGGAAATGTTGCTTCGTACCGCGGAATTGCCGGCTGAAAATTTTCGATGTCCAGAAAAATTATCCCTTTCGTAAGCGTACCAAGAAAAGCCCGGATTTTTTCGCTTTCAATCACAGGCGCGTTGATTAGCCGGGTGGTCGCCTGCAGCCGGGCGAGTTTCGGCAACATTTCTTCCGGAGGGACCTGCTCAGGGAACTGGTATCCTGCGCGGTACAATCTTTCCTGTTCCTGGCGCGAAATTCCACTGAGCTCATAAACGCTTCCCGCAGGAATATTTTTCCAGCACTGCCCTCTGAAATCGCATTCGTAAGGAGAAAAGCAATGAACTCCTATTTCCACTTCAGGCGCCTGCGTTTCATTCAAAACCAGCTTTTGTTTAGCAACTTTTTCTGCAATATCCGGCAATTGTTTCTCCGCATAATCTTTCACGGAAACGATCACAAACAACTTGTCTGTTTCCACCGGACCCCGCCGGACATAATTCCCATTCAGGTGCACAAGCGAAAAATCAACGATGTTGATCCCGGCCCCTTTCAGCACAAAATATTGCAACGCTGCATCCTGGTGATAAGTGCGCGTCAGCCGCAATGAACTTTTTACTTCATAAGCTTTCCATCCGTTTGTGTCGCGCACAAGAATATCCACGATCGCGAGCACGCCTTCGTGCACAAAACCCGCCTCGTAAATAATATTCTGTCCGCCGGCAATCAGCTCCTGCGTTCGCTCAACAGTTTTGCCCGCTTTTCCGTTGGCTTCTGCGTAAGCATCGGCCCCGCCCGGAAACAATCTTCGCGCATAAAATCCCACTTCGTGACCGCGGCTGAATGCAGCCATTCGCGCGGGAGGAATGGGATCCTTCAGGTGCGGCTGGTGGCGGTAAAAATACAGGGCTTTCGAACATTGCAGCCCACGGAGAAAGGCTGTTTTGCTAAGCGTATGCGATTTGGACAAAGTGATGCAAAGGTACGAAGTTCACAAAGCATATTCGTACGCTGAAGGATTGACTGTTAACGGGTGGCTACCGGTCCGGCAGTGACAGGTGATTTTAACTTAAAGATGCGGAGATAATCATCGTTATAGATAGTTTCCCACGCAGGATCTCTGATCAGCTTATTAATCTGTTCGCTAATCTGGTCGGGCCGGTAGGGATAGGCTGAACTTTTGCTAAGCATGGCGATGTATTCTGAATCGCGCAGGTAAGGAAAACAATGAACATTTCGCCGGTATGCGAGATGTGGCACCAGCCGGTCCGTAGCGGCCACTGAAGCGTCTTGCGGAATTAATTTCAGCGCTTTATGGATATGGCGGGCTGGCACATTACACGAATAAAAATCTGCGGAGAATATATTTTCCTTGGCCGGATGGTATGTTTCATTCTCCAGGGCTGATAATTTAAAAACTGTAACGAATGCTGTGGAACAGACCACCAGCAACCCGAGAATTCTCCGCGCTGTTTGCTGGCGGAATGCGGCAATGCTGATGAAAACACAAATGCTCAGGATTGAAACAATTTCCACTGAATAAAAAGAAAGTATGCTCCACCTCAACCAATTGTCATTGTACATCTTTTGCGCGATAATGGGAATCAGCGGAATCAGCAAAATGGGCTTTCGTAAAATTAAAACGCCTCCCGAAAGCAAAGTGACAATATAAAATTCCGCCTTGACAAAATCATTCTCCGGTTCGCCGGTATGATTGAAGAATAATAATTCAATCGCTTTTACGGGATGCGACAAAACATAATAAAATGCTTCTGAAAGATTTTTGCCCAGCGCAGAATAACTGAAACCCCAGTAAGGCCTTTGCGGGTCCTCGAAATATTTGACAAGCCACGGGTAGATGATGATCAGATAGCAGCAGGAAACAGCCAGGAAAAAACCCGACCAGCGGATAAAAAAACGATCGGTCCGCTTCAGAATAAGAACTGTGAGCGAAATAAAAATTAACCAGAGCGCGAAGTTTTCCTTTGTAATAATGACAAGAATGAAAAATATTAGCGCAGGGAAAACCCGCTTCCGGAAAAAGAAAAGCAAATAAACAGGAACCAGCGAAGCCCCTACAGTGGTGTCAATATAATCGGCGGCGAGAGCGCTGAAATGTCCCTGTAATAAAAAATAGTGCAATAAAGCAAGGATGCTCAGCCACTTGTCTTCCGTTTGTTCTTTTATCAGAAGATAGACAGCATATCCACCGGCGGTTATTAATATTGCCTGGATCAATAGCAAGGTGTAGGTGCCGGCAATCCAGTTAAAAATCCAGTATAAAGGCGATAACACCATGAGCAGAAACGAAACATGAATCTGCATGAAATTATTCAGTGGCGGATCAATGACCGTATTAGCATTGATACGGAAATGCGCATAGTCGTAAAAAGCCTGGTTATAGACCGCATAATCATAACAATACGACCGGAAAAAATAATGATTGAGCGCTGGGATCAGAAAATAAAGCGCGCCAAAAAACAGGAGTATTAAGGGTACAACATACGAAGCACTTGTTGGCAAGCGAATCAGTGTTCCGGTTTTTCGGAGTGACGGGATTTTCATTCAGATGTTGCGTGAGCCGCGGGCCGGTGGGAAAAGGAAATGGTCCTGGCCGCTGCTGGGGTTACGAAAGTAAAAAAAACCGGCGAGCAAAGTAGCATGAAGATTTCTCCACCACCTTGCATGGCCGGCTATTTCTTTAACCAGAACCAGATAAAACTCAATTATTCACCGTTTCCGTTTGTCCTACGTGGACTGAAGGCCGGATTTCAAGTGACCGCGAGAAGCGAAGCAGCGTGTCAATAACGTGCTGCCGTGGTTCTGCGGGAAGGTTTTCTTCAGCAAAGCGAAATAGTTCGTCGCTGTTTATGCTGAGATCCATTACGTCAGAAGTAGAAGTTTTTTGCATGCGGGAGACTTTGGTTTCTTCTTGTAAAACGCCCCTGTTTTCATCTTATTGTGCCTGGATAAAGAAAATTGATTCCCAATGGCTTTCAGGAAGCAGGTAGCGGATTTCAGGCTTATCATTTGTCAGTTTGGCTAAAACCCATTATATTTGCTAAAGACGGTGTTAATACAGGCTGGTTGCTGCCATTTTGCCGGTTTTCCCAGGCATTTTTTTTTCAACGGGACGCAACATATTTGCAATACCTGCGTTAATAACCGACAGACCTGATCAATTATTGTTCAACCGGGGCTCATTTAAGGGGCTTTAACAAAACAGGAAATCTATAGGCAAACTTCTACATTTTCAACCTGACAATCAGGGAAAATCTGACGAAAACCCAAAAGGAGGTTTGCCATGCACCACGACCAATTGCAAGACCAGAAACTGGTCGACCTGTACATCGCCGGGAACGAGCCCTGCCTTGAAATTCTAATTGCACGCCATAAAAAGCGCGTTTTCTCGTACATCATGATGATCGTTCGCGACCGTCATTTATCGGAAGACATTTTCCAGGAAACTTTTATCAAAGTAATTATCACGCTCAAACGCGGTTCTTATAATGATGAAGGAAAATTCCTTCCCTGGGTGCTGCGGATCGCGCATAACCTGATCATCGACCATTTCCGGAAGCAGAAGCGGATGCCTCTTGTGGACGGCGGCGAAGATTTCGATATTTTTTCGGTGCTTACGCTGCGCGAAGGAAGCGCGGAAGAAAGTCTGATGAAAGAACAGGCGCGCAGGGATGTCCGGACAGCGATCAGCAAGCTTCCGCTCGAGCAACGTGAAGTGCTGGTCATGCGGCATTACCTTGATATGAGTTTTAAAGAAATAGCGGACAGCACGAATGTGAGCATCAATACAGCGTTGGGCCGCATGCGTTATGCGCTGATCAATCTCCGCAAAATGGTGGAGAAACAAAAAATTGCTGTTCATGCCTGATTAGCTTAAGGGCGGGATAGTGAACACCAGCAAGGGGGCGACCGGAAGGTTTGCCCCCGTTTTTTTATTTTATTAAAACAGCCTAAAAACCGCTGATTTCCATTGGCGCTTCCCTCTTAAAAACGGTGATTTTGGGGTATCTTTGCACTTCTTTTTTAAACGACGCTGTTGAACCAAATAGAATCATACGACCCGAAACAATTTATCATCATCAAAGGCGCCCGGATGCACAACCTGAAAAATGTGGACCTGGCGATACCGCGGAATAAATTTGTCGTCATAACCGGGCTATCGGGTTCGGGAAAATCATCGCTTGCTTTTGACACGCTGTTCGCGGAAGGACAGCGCAGGTATGTTGAAAGCCTTTCTGCCTATGCCCGCCAGTTTCTGGGTAAAATTGAAAAGCCCGCCGTCGATTATATCCGTGGAATATCACCTGCTGTAGCGATCGAGCAGAAAGTGAACACCCGCAATCCCCGTTCAACTGTCGGAACTTCGACGGAGATCTATGATTACCTGAAACTTTTGTTTGCGCGCATTGGGAAAACTTATTCGCCGGTTTCAGGTAAACTGGTAAAGCGCCATTCCGTCAGCGATGTGGTGGATGCTATTTTAACTTTGCCATCCGGTACCAGGATCCTCCTGCTTGCGCCGCTGCGCATAAAAGAGAAAAAAAATCTGAAGGATATTCTTGGACTTTTGCTTCAACAGGGATTCACGCGGATCCTGTATAAAAGCGAAGTTCTCAAGCTGAATGAAATCAATGTATCCTCGCTTTCCGCCAAAGAAGAGATCTTTATTGTCATTGACAGGATCGCTGTGGCAAAGGATGATGAAGAACTGCAATCGCGTCTGGCCGATTCTGTGCAGACTGCTTTTTTTGAAGGTGAAGGAGAATGCCTGGCGGAAATCATTGAAGAAACCGGCGATGAAAAAATTGCAGCCGGCGGAAAAAAAACGAAAAAGTCACCAGCGAAGCCGGCAGCTTCCGGCACGAAAAACCGGTTGAAGTTTTCAAACCGTTTTGAAGCAGACGGAATCGTTTTTGAAGAGCCCAGCGTTCATTTTTTTAGTTTCAACAACCCTGTGGGCGCCTGCAAAACCTGTGAAGGATTTGGAAGCGTTATTGGCATTGACCCCGATCTTGTTATTCCAAATAAGCAGCTATCCATTTACGAAGATGCTGTTGCCTGCTGGCGGGGCGAAAAAATGAGCGAATGGAAGGACAAGCTCGTTATGAACGCTTACAAGTTCAACTTTCCGATCCATAAACCGGTGGGAGAGCTGAGCAAAACACAATACGATCTGCTGTGGACAGGGAATAAGCATTTCGACGGCCTCCATGATTTTTTCCGTTTCGTCGAAGAACAAACTTATAAAATACAATACCGCGTTTTGTTGTCGCGCTACCGGGGTAAAACAACTTGTCCGGATTGCCGCGGCACACGGTTGCGGAAAGACGCTAATTATGTACGTGTGGGTGACCACTCGATGAGCGATATTGTACTGATGCAGGTAAAAGACGCGTTGCAATTTTTCAGAACGCTCAGCCTGAATGAATATGAAACATCTGTTGCAAAACGTTTGCTCGCGGAAATAACCAACCGGCTCGGCTTTCTTACAGAAGTTGGCCTGGGTTATCTCACCATGAATCGTCTCTCTTCATCACTTTCGGGCGGCGAATCGCAACGCATCAATCTTGCAACGTCGCTGGGCAGCTCGCTGGTAGGTTCCATGTATATCCTGGATGAACCAAGCATCGGACTTCACCCGCGCGACACGGACCGGCTTATCCGCGTGCTGCATTCACTGCGCGATATCGGCAACACGGTCATCGTAGTGGAGCACGACGAAGAGATCATGCGTTCTTCAGATGCGATGGTAGATATGGGCCCGATGGCCGGTTCACTGGGCGGGCATGTGGTTTTTTCCGGCACTCTCCTGGATTTGCTGAAAGCCGAAAGTCTGACAGCCCGGTACCTGACACAACGCGAGCGGATTCCTGTTCCGAAGCAACGGCGTAAATGGAAAAATTACATTGAAATAAAAGGCGCGCGCGAAAACAACCTGAAGAATCTGAATGTCCGGTTTCCGCTGGACGCAATGACGGTTGTTACCGGTGTGAGCGGATCGGGAAAATCCACGCTGGTAAAACACATACTTTATCCTGCCGTTCAAAAACATTTAGGTGGTTATGGTGAGCAGACCGGGCAGTTTGATGAATTGAAAGGCAGCTTCCGCCACATCGCAACCGTGGAATTTGTCGATCAGAATCCGATTGGCAAGTCTTCGCGATCCAACCCGGTCACCTATGTAAAAGCGTATGATGATATCCGCGGATTATTCGCAGATCAGCCGCTGTCGAAGCTGCGCGGTTATAAGCCGTCTCATTTCTCTTTTAACGTTGAAGGCGGACGTTGCGATGTTTGCGAAGGAGAAGGCGAAGTGATTGTGGAAATGCAATTCATGGCCGATGTTCATCTTTTATGCGAAAGCTGCAAAGGAAAACGCTTTAAAGAAGAAACGCTTGAAGTTTCT
>DATDOQ010000202.1:0-3533 GCA_035293205.1 Bacteroidia bacterium | reverse complement strand
AAGCCGGCCTCTTCGACGCGCGCTGCGGCCAGTTTTTGCTGCTCCCCTGAAATGGTGATGCTGGTAACCTTGCAGCCGTATTTTTCAGCCATGTGGATGGCATTCCCGCCCCACCCGCTGCCGATTTCGAGCACATGATGCTGCGGTTTTAATTTCATCAGATGCGCAAGGCGGTCATATTTTGCAACCTGCGCTTCACGGAGCGACATGTCATCCGATGCGAAAAAGGCGCCTGAATAAGTCATGGTGGGATCCAGCCAGAGACTGAAAAAATCATTGCTCAGGTCATAATGCGAGCTGATATTTTTGCGGGCACCTTCAAGGGTGTTGCCGCGTTTCAGATGCGTTAATTTATTCAGCAGCCGGAATGTCCCCAGCAAAAAGCTTTTTGTAGCGCCACCCGAAAGATTGGGCGCGCTGTCGATATTGAGCAAAAACCATTTGACAACATCGGTAACGGAGTCCGAATACCATAAACCATCTACATAGGCTTCTCCGAAACCGATGTCGCCATATAAAACACATCGCCTGAAAAAATCCGCATCCAAAATGGAAAGATCGGCATGAATCCCGCCTTCACCATTGCCAAAACAAAGAATTTGTCCATCCGGCATTTGCAGGTCGAGCCGGCCTTTGCGCATTTTCGCTAAAATGCCTAGCACAATGCGCTCGCAGAAGGAAGACGAATGAGTCAGGGTTATGGTTGACATACTTGCTCGCTAATATAACAAATTGATAAAAAAGCGAATATCTTCAACAGAATTTTTCGGCCCGAACAATTTATTTTTTATTCAGAATATCCCTTTGCAACTCCGGAGAACCTGCTTTCGGATAATGACGGACCTTTTTCATCCAGAGCAGCAAGGCATTCCAATGGATCAGTGTGATTACCTGGATTGTAATAAAAGGAAACCGGAAAAAATAACCGATAAGCCGCGCGTCCGTTAAATCCTTTTTCGCCCCGGTTAAAGTGCTGATGAAAAAACGCTGATCATCTTTAAAATCATCGATGCGGATATTCAGTGCGTCCGATGGCAGCATTAATTGAAAATCAAACTCCGCATCCGAAGCAATAAATGGCGAAACGTAAAAATATTTTTTTGTACGCAGGTGAAAACCGCCATTCCTGAAGCTATCCCCGCCCAGAAGATAGACTTTCATTTCGCGGTAAGTATTCATGACTTCCACTACTGCGCAGACTGGTTTATTTTTATCGTCATAGCAGAAATAGAATGACACGGGATTAAAAACATAACCAAGCACCCGCAAATTTGTAATCAGCTCAACGCGCGCCGGTGGAGTGGTGATCCCATTTCCCGCAAGGTACCGGTTCAGGTTTTCACGAACACTTTTACCGCTGCTTTCCGCGATTTCCAGGTGGTCCCTGTCATAGAATGAAAATAAGCCAAAACGGTTTCGCGAAATGAATTTGATTTTTTTAAGGTCAGCATCCAGCGAATCGAGATTTATGCAAAACAGAAAGACATTATAATGAAACCGGTGTCTTTTTGGCGCCATCCGGTGATGCATGACACGTGCCCTGTATAGAAAGGCGCGCATCATAAAACCTCCCGCTTCAAGAGATGTTTGCACAAATCCACAGATGACATGAGCGCGTCTTCATGAAAACCGTAACGGAAATAACTTCCGCAATAATAAAGCGGGCCCTTTTCATTGAGCCGCGGCAGTTCTTTTTGCGCGTTTACTGCCCTGATGTCGAACAACGGATGCTCGTAATCAATTGTAGAAATAATTTTTTTTGGATAAATTTCCCCGGCATCATTTATCGACACAAAATAATTTTTTCTTTCCGAACAACTTTGCAGGCTATTCATCCAGTAAATGGTGGTCGCGGTTTCCGCTTTACCTTTATTCACAATCCGGTAATTCCAGGATGACCATGTGCGCTTATTTCCAGGCATCACGGATTCATCCGTATGAACGGTGGCTTTATTAAACTGGTATTTGAAGGAACTTAATAAACGCTGTTCTTCTAAGGACGGCTCGTGAAGTAAACGCAATGCCTGGTCCGCATGACAGGCGAAAATTACTTTGTCAAATATTTCTTCTTCTCCATTTGAAATCCGCACAACCACCTTTCCGTTTTTCTTCCGGACCCTGCTGACCGGCGTATTCAAACGGATCTTTTCGCGAAAAGGCGCAATTATTTTATCCCGGTAATTCCTGCTGCCACCGGCAACCGTGTACCATTGATGTTGGGTATGCAGCCCAAGAAAACCGTGATTGTGAAAAAAACGGACCAGGCTCTGAGCCGGGAATTCCAGCATTTTTGCAGGCGGTGCAGACCAGACGGCCGCGCTCATTGGAATCAAATACCGGTGGAGAAAATCCTGACCTAATTTTTTTTCTGCGCAGAACTCCGCTAGGGTTTTGTTTTCTATTTCCAAATTATTCTCCAGCAAACGGACAGCTTCCCGGTTGAACCGGTTCACCTGCCACAACATTTTAGTGAACCGCGGCGAAAAAATATTCTTCCGCTGAGCATACAATCCGTTCAAACCGGCGCTGCAGTATTCAAGCCGCGCGGGAACATGCTGCACGCTGAAGGACATGCTTGTTTTTACGGTTTCAACTCCAAGAATTTCAAACAGCTTTGTCAGCAACGGATAAGTTACATGGTTATAAACCATAAAACCCGTGTCAAAACAAATTTCCTTTTCTTCTTCGCTGACGGAAACTGTATTGGTATGGCCGCCGGCATAATTCAGCGCTTCGTAAACCGTGAGATCAAAATCCTTGTGAAGGAACCAGCCGCAGCTCATGCCTGCTATACCTGTTCCGATAATTGCAATTTTCTGCAAGCGATTCTGTTTCCGGCAAGATACGATTTCAGCGATAATCAGCCGCCTCCTTTCACTCCCTGTTTTTCGAATCGATCCAGATGGTAACGGGTCCATCGTTGATAAGCTCAACTTTCATATCCGCGCCGAATTCTCCCGTACCAACAGGTTTGCCGAGATCCGCCCCGAGCTGTTTCACCAACGATTCGTAAACCGGAATTGCAACCGCCGGTTTCGCCGCTTTCATATAGGATGGACGGTTTCCTTTTTTTGTGGAAGCATGGAGTGTAAACTGGCTAATGACAAGGATTCCTCCATTCACATCTTTCACCGACAGGTTCATTACACCGGCGCTGTCCGGAAAAATGCGAAGGCTGATTATTTTTTGAGAAAGCCATTGAATATCTTCCTGCGCGTCACTTTCTTCAATTCCGGTGAGTACCAGCAAGCCCGTTTCAATCGAGCTCCTGGTTTTGCCATCAATGTGAACAGAGGCTTTTGAAACACGCTGGATGAGAACACGCATTTGTCAAAGATTGGAAATTGACTAGGAATTGTAAAGTAAATTAAAGTTGATTTCTGTAAAACCATTCTCATATTCTATGAATATCGTATTCATTCCACTTCACTAGCGTTGCGTTGTTTTTAGCATTAGTTCTTTGAAACGCTTGCCACTATTAGGTTTCAGCCGTTTTTAGATTGGCGTTGATTTGAAACTGTTTCCCATGTTTC
>DATDOQ010000201.1:0-6324 GCA_035293205.1 Bacteroidia bacterium | reverse complement strand
AATATCGTCTTTGATCCCGACGAAAAAAAGTATGAGCAGGCAGGCGACAATGTGTTGAAAATCGCGGACCCACCTATGAAGAAGGTCCGGGTTCGGCTGATCGTAAGGGAACCAGAGCGAGAAGGCAAACAGGCTTGCGGAAAAGATCATGATACCGCCAATGGTTGGCACCACACGTTTATGCAGCTTGCGCGAATCACCCGGCTCATCAAAGAGGCGTTTCAGAAATGCAACCTTGATCAAGGATGGCGTGGCGAGAAGCACAACAAGAAAAGCCGTAAGAAATGTAAGCAGGAGATGTGGCATAACTTGGTTATTAACAGCTTATAAACAAGTTGTCAACAAGGGCAAAGGTAATTTTATTTTCTGAAAAAATCGAAATAGGTATTGTCAAGTGAGGTTCGCAAAGCAACATATACGAGCTGATCGGCCCCCAAAGTTGCGCCCGGACTGACTTTTCTTGAAGTAAAACCCGCGGAAATGTTGAAATTGGACGCATAGCTGATCATATATCCGATTCTTACATCCATAAAATTTAATGCCGTTTTTTCACCCTGGCCAAATTCGACCGGACCGGGCAGCGGAGAATAAAAAGGGTGCGCATCCGAAATAAAAACATTTTGACCGAAATTGAAATTCGCGTAGTCGGTCCCGATCGTAGCCATGGAGTAACGGAAGTGCAGGAAAAAATCACCCGCCTTGTATTGCAGCGAAAAAATTGTTTCTGAAAAGTTCGCGCCGAGCGGATGGGCCAGCGGTTGTTTGTAATGCGTGTAAGACTGCGCCGAATCGCTAGCCGCATATGTGTAAGGATTTACACGATTGTATTCCACCTGCAGGTGAAGATGCGGCAAGGTGAATGCGTTAAAATATTTTATGCCCGCCTGCAAACCTGTTTTATTAAAAACTGTTCCTTTTTTCCCGAGATCATCCGCGAGCCATTGACCATAAATCCGTAAAGTTTTCAGCAGATCAAAACGAAAAGTGGCGCCAACCAGGTAATTATTCCGGTCACTCAAACCGGTAAATGGCAGTGAAGAAAATATCAACGGATTAGCATAAGCCAGCGACAAATGTGTTTTGTTCTTATCATCCGCCGCGCGCACAATAAGTCCCTGGAAAAGCGAAATTTCCCCTACCCTTCCGATTTTCATTGCTAGCTGGTAAAATGAAGCCGCTTTTTTCTGGAATAATCTTTCTGTTCCGGGCGGCGTTACCACATTGCCGGGCGTCAGGTTCATCAAGGATGCAAAAATAGTTGTGTATTGAAACAACTTGTCCGGTCCGAACCAGCCAGTAAACCGGATATACGGGTAATTAAAGCTGTTATCGGAAAGCAATAACGAACGGTAACCATCGCCGACAAAAAATTTTCCATGCCCGGCCTGCGCGTTGAAAAACCGCCGGGGAGTCCATGAAACATAACCAGAGGCCGAGGCATAATCATAACCATCAACCTTAAAAACTTTCCATCTTCCGTTGCCTGGAATTACGCCGGTGGCATTTGCAAATTCGTTGATGAACCCGGGGAAAAATGCCTGGTTTTCCCGGAAGGTAGTTTCAAAAGAAACTTTTTTCCCGATATCGCCGCGCGCGATGATTCCGCGGCTGCTGATGTATCCTTGTCCAGGGCCTTGCACGCTGCCTGAGTCAACCGGCAAAATGTTACCCGCTGCATTAAAATACGTAAGATTCAGCAGCGGATCGATGTAGATGCGGAAAAGCGGTTCTTCCTTTTGCGGCGCGCGCTCCACCTGCAGCAAGCTGTTTTGCCAATGATATCTTTTAAACCAGTGCGGCATATTTCTCCGGCGCACATACATGGTCATCGCCCGCCCGGTATCAATCCGCGGATCAAATTTTTGCGGGATATAATGATTGTGCGCGTTGGAATAAATAACATTCTTGCGCAGCGGATGCCCCTGCTCGATCCACGGACGCAGGGAAGTGTGCAGTGGAAACGCCGCCGTGACTTCCGGGTTCATGCTGTCCGGCTGCATGATCGCGGCCAGCGTTGAATCCGCTTCGTAATGGATCAGTCGTGAAGAAAGCGCAAACCCTTTTTGTTTTACAAAGCGCGCCTCCGTTTCCTGCATCCACTCATAATTCAGCGGGAGATTGGATTGCTGCGCATTTGTTACCTGGCAAAAAAAAGCGCTGGTAAAAATGAAGCAGGTAAAATATTTGGAAGCGTTTATCAATTGCGTGGTTTTTGTACCTGTCCGGATTTCGCTTCGATCATTCATAATGCAATCACGCTTCCCTCAACACATGATTCCCCGCCAGCTCCTCATCAAAAAGCGGTTTCACCTCTTTATATACTTTTTGAATTCCTTCCTCCAATGCGATCCGGTGCCGCCAGCCCAGCGCATGAAGCTTTGATACATCCGTCAGCTTGCGCGGAGTACCGTCCGGTTTTGAATGATCGTATTTTATTTCACCGTGATACGTTACTTCTTTTTTGATCATCTCCGCAAGATCGCGGATGCTGATGTCGATGCCGGTTCCGATATTTACAAACCCAGGCTCGTTGAAATGCAACATGAGGTGCACGCATGCATCGGCCATGTCTTCCACGTGCAAAAATTCGCGCAAGGGTTTTCCGGTGCCCCAGACTTCAACCGCGGGCAGATTCAGAGTTTTTCCGGCGTGAAATTTACGGAGCAATGCTGGTAGCACGTGTGAATTGCGCAGATCATAATTATCATTCGGACCGTACAAATTGGTTGGCATGGCGGCGATAAAATTGCAGCCGTACTGATGACGGTAGGCATCACACATTTTTATTCCCGCAATTTTAGCAATGGCATACGGCTCGTTGGTCGGTTCGAGTCCGCCGGTGAGCAGGTATTCTTCTTTGAGTGGCTGGGGCGCAAGTTTCGGGTAAATACAAGTGGAACCGAGAAAAAGGAGCTTTTTAGCTTCGAATTTATGAGCCGCATGGATCACGTTCGCCTGGATCATAAGATTGTCGTAAAGAAACGACGCGCGATAGGTGCTGTTCGCCACAATACCGCCAACCTTTGCCGCGGCTAAAAAAACGTATTCCGGTTTTTCCGCCGCAAAAAAATCCTCAACGCCCTGCTGATTGCGCAGATCCAGCTCGGAAGATGTCCGTTGAATGATATTGGTAAAACCTTTTGCCTGCAGGTTGCGCACGATCGCTGACCCTGCCATTCCGCGATGACCTGCTACAAATATTTTAGAGGATTTTTCCATCCGCGCTTTTTATTCGTGAATGATATCCACCTTGTGTCCGCCGTCCATGAGGTATTTCTGGCGCTCAAAAACTTTCATGTCGGAAGCCATCATTTCTTTTACAAGATCTTCAACCGTCAGCTTCGGCACCCAGCCTAAAATACGTTTTGCCTTAGACGCATCGCCCACCAGCAAGTCAACTTCCGCGGGACGGAAATATTTCGGATCAACGCACACAAGCGTTTTGCCGGTGACTTTATCAATTCCGGTTTCCTCCGTGCCGGTGCCTTTCCATTCAATTGAAATGCCCACTTCGCTGAAGGCCCATTCCACGAATGTTCGAACCTTTATTTTGCGGCCGGTCGCGAGCACAAAATCATCCGCCTCCTTTTGCTGCAGCATGAGCCACATGCCTTCCACATAATCGCGGGCATGTCCCCAGTCGCGTTCTGCATCCAGGTTTCCGAGAAAAAGTTTTGCCTGCAATCCCAGCTTTATTTTTGAAACCGCGCGTGTGATTTTCCGCGTTACGAATGTTTCTCCACGGACAGGACTTTCATGGTTGAATAAAATTCCATTGCAGGCAAACATGCCGTAAGCTTCCCGGTAATTTTTTGTGATCCAGAAAGCGTACAACTTAGCAACACCATATGGACTTCGTGGATAGAACGGCGTTTTTTCCGTTTGCGGCACTTCCTGCACCAGCCCGTAGAGTTCCGAAGTGGAAGCCTGGTAATATTTTGTTTTTTTCTCCAATCCGAGAATGCGGATCGCTTCGAGCAAACGTAAAGCGCCGATGGCATCCGCGTTGGCGGTATATTCAGGTGTTTCAAACGAAACTTTTACATGCGACTGCGCGGCGAGGTTATAAATTTCATCCGGCTGCGCTTCCTGCACAATACGGATCAGATTGGTGGAATCCGTCAGGTCACCATAATGCAATTTTAAAGGCACACCCTTTTCATGCGGATCGTGGTAAAGATGATCAATGCGCTGCGTGTTAAAAAGCGAGCTGCGGCGTTTGATGCCGTGAACGGTGTACCCTTTTTTCAATAATAATTCTGTCAGGTATGCACCATCCTGCCCCGTAACACCCGTTACCAATGCGACTTTCGACATGTCAGTTCAAATTTGGATTACAAGTTTACGAAGAATTCCCGCCCGAAGCTGCGTAGTTATTGCGCGGGCTCGCAGGAGAAACGTAAATTGAATTGGCAATTCTTCCTGTATTAAACGCCTTTTGCCGTAGCAAGAAACCATCCATTCCGCAGATTCTCCCGGTTATAGTGAAACGAATTTCCGGAAGGCCATTCAACCATTTTTCCACCCGCTGCTTCAAGAATTGCCTGCCCGGCGGCTGTGTCCCATTCCATTGTTGGTGCGAATCGCGGATAAGCATGCGCTTTTCCTTCCGCGAGCAGGCAGAACTTTAAAGAACTGCCGGCAGAAATAAAATCCACCTTGCCGTATTTTTTTCGCTGTTCTTCAATATAAGTTTCCGTTTCAGCGGAAGAATGTGAACGGCTGCCTGCAATGGTGAATGTTTCGGGAAGTGCGGTAAGTGGCAACGATTTTGACTTTTCCATGAAAGAACCAGGATCTTCAGCGGAAATTTTTTCCAGCCGGAATGCTCCTTTGCCAACAATGCCGAAGTGAATCACATCTGTCACTGGGGTGCAGATCACACCCAAAACCGGAACGCCATTTTCGCAAAGCGCGATATTCACTGTGAACTCACCGTTCCGTTTGATAAATTCTTTTGTGCCATCAAGTGGATCAACGATCCAGCAAAATTTCCACGCGCGGCGGTCAGCATAGGAATGATTCAAGGCGTCTTCTTCGCTGAGGACAGGAATGCCGGTATCTTTTAATGCTGTTGCAATAATTGCATGTGAAGCTGAATCAGCTTTTGTCAGCGGTGAATCATCGGACTTATATTCAATTCCAAAATCAGCCGTATTGTAGATCCCGAGAATCGCACTTGACGCATCTTTTGCCGCTTCAATAGCTGTTTGTAATAACTGTTGCACAATAAACCGGTTTAATATTTAGTTTCTCCCGGCCCGATTTTTTCAACCGGATGCCAGGTAGTTTTAATTTCCTGCGTGTCGAGTATGAAATATGGATCCTGTTTTAGCATCCGCTCCTTTTCATAGACAAAAACACGCTTTACATTTCCCGCGGCGGCTTCCTGCGCAGCTTTCAATTCTTCCATTTCTTCCGCGGCGAACACAAGCGCGTTCACATCCATGTGGGAGGCCATGTGCGGCAACAACTCTTCAATCTTCCCCGTAAGAATATTTACGACGCCTGCAGGCAGATCCGCAGTGGAAAGCGCTTCGCCAAAAGTGATGGCACAAAGCGGCATCTTTTCAGCGGCCAAAGCCACGCACGTATTTCCTCCCGCGATAACGGGCGCGATCAGAGAAATCAGTCCTCCAAGCGAATTTTCCTGCGGCGCAACAATTGCTACTACACCCGTCGGTTCTGGAATGCTGAAATTGTAATGCGAGCTTTGCACCGGGTTAACCGTGCTGAAAACCTGCTGGAATTTATCGCACCATCCCGCATAATAAACGAGCCGGTCCACCGCAAGCGCTGTTTCTTCCCGGGCTTTTGATTTTGAATTGCCCTGCTGAATTATTTCTTCAATGAATTGTTCTTTTCTTCCTTCCAACATTTCCGCAATGCGGTAAAGGATCTGTCCGCGGTTATAGCCGCTCCTGCTGCTCCACCCTGGAAAAGCCGTTCGCGCGGCAACCACGGCATTTCGAAAATCTTTCCGTGATGCAAGGCAGATATTCGCGATCACTTTTTTCTTTTTATCCGTCAGCGGATAATACCGACCCGATTCCGAGCGTGGGAATTGCCCGCCAATAAAAAGCTTGTATGTTTTTAAAACGTCGAGGTGATCCATGCTTCAAATTATTTCAAGTTCAGATAAGGCAACAATCCGTGCAGGCCGCCTTCGCGCCCAAAGCCGCTTTCTTTATAACCACCGAATGGAGATGATGGATCGAATTTGTTGAACGTATTCGCCCACACAACTCCCGCGCGCAGCTTTGATGTCAGGTTGAATATTTTTGATCCCTTATCCGTCCACACGCCGGCTGATAAACCAAAAGG
>DATDOQ010000200.1:0-2518 GCA_035293205.1 Bacteroidia bacterium | reverse complement strand
GGTTCATTGAGGTAAATGTCGAGCTTCAGGTTGACCTTGATCACGCGGGAGCGCGCATCGATAGAACGCCGGGTAATTTTCCAGCCCGACAATTCCTTTTCTGAAACACCGAGAAAATCCTGCAGGTAAGCGCGCAGCTTCAGCGCATCATACGCTTCTTCCGCCCTTAACTCCAACTGCAGGGAACGAACCATTGAGACTCAGTATAGTCAAAGGGCTTAACCCTCGAACGTGAAAGAAACAAGAAAAACTTTGGAACGAAGGCGCTCGATGGAGCGTGCGAAAACCGTATTGTCAGGAACAAGCAGGTTGCGCAGGCCAAGCGATATTTTAAGATCGATGCCGAACTTGAAATAGGGCAGAAAAAAATCCACACCGGCGCCTGCTTCATAAGCCCAGTCATTTTTGTAAAGTTTGATAACCTGCAGCCCCAGTGAGGCGCCCGCATTATTCACATCCTTTTGTGATGCAAGATCAAGTGTATATTTCATTCCCGCCGTCATGTAAGCCGCAAAATTGGTAAGCCGCTTTGAACGGATCTTAAAATCGAGCGGAAAATCGAGGAAGGTGGATTCGACATTTTTAATAATATCGAAAGTGTCGGTTGAGGTCTCAAAATGGTATTCGATGTTGCGCGCGCCAAAAGCAATGTCGGGCGTGAAACGGAGCGTCAGGTATTCGATCAGCCGCAGCTCCGAAACAATGCCCAGGTTAAACCCGGTTTGCGGGGAAGACAAAATGGTTTTCAGCGAATCACCGCCAACAGCGACAAGATTATTGACCGGCGTGATCTGAAAATTCGTGCGGTTGATTCCCAGGTAAAATCCAAAATGAATGGGATCGCCATAATACTCCGCCCTGTTTTTACGCGATGAATTTTGCGCGAAAGCCGGCAGTGTGCATCCGGTCAGTAAGAAAAAAAGAAAAGCAGAGCGGATGATCCTGCAAGGCATAGATATAGAATTAACGGGTTTAAACAGCATTTATTGCTTTTATGAATTTTGCAGCACGGGTTTACGTCCAGTATAAACAGAGGCGATGCCAAACGTCAAAGGTTGCCAGCTGCATGAATAAAATCCTGCTTTTTCCAGGATCGCAAGAAAATCCCTTCCATCGGGAAAAGAATGAACGGTTTCAGGCAAATAGGAATAAGCGCGTGAATTTTTGGAAAAGAATTTACCAATAACGGGGATGATGCGGTTGAAATAGAAATGGTATAAAATTTTGATCGGGAAACGGCGCGGTTTTGAAAATTCGAGGACTACCAGCTCTCCGCCAGGTTTAAGGACACGAAACATGCCCGCGATCCCTTTTTCAAGATTTTCAAAATTGCGGACACCGAATCCAACCGTAACGGCATCAAAAAAATGATCGCTGAAGCGCAGGTTTTCAGAATCACCCGGCAGCAATTCAATTTGTTTCTCCAGGCCTAGCTTTGATAGCTTCCCGCGCCCTTTTTTCATCATGCCTTCCGAAATATCCACCCCGATTATTTTTTCAGGGGCCAGCATTTTAAAGGCGGTAATGGCAAAATCACCGGTGCCCGTCGCGACATCGAGCATAATTTTTGGCTGAAGCTGTTTTAATTTTCGAATTGCCGTTCGCCGCCATCCTTTATGTATGCCAAACGAAAACAGTTGGTTGAGAAAGTCATAACGATGCGCAATCTGATCGAACATCAACGACACCTGCTCTTTTTTGCCAGACCCTGCGCGATAAGAAGTTACTGAAGACGACATCCCCGCAAAGGTAACAAGAATGGAGAAGGGAGGGAGGAGGGAGGAGAAGACTCCAGCGGATAGATGACGTGAACAATAGGGCAATAAACAATTAGCAATGAAAGGCGCCAATCATTGCCACATTAACATAGTCATTACTCCTCCCTCCTCCCTCCATTCTCCCTACTTAATAACAGATATGCAGATGCTTTGTGTTGAATTGTTGCATTGCATGGAACAAAAATAAATTCCGGGGGAAAGATTAAGCTCCTGCGCATTAATATGAATCTGATTCCGGCCCTGCGCCTGCGGTCCATCGGCAAGAACTGCTACCTGCCTGCCGAAAATATCATACAGCAAGATACTGGCGTGCGCAGATTGTTTCATATTATAAGTAAGAACAGTTGTCGTTGAAAACGGATTGGGTGAATTCTGCTGCAGACTGAAAAAAGGATTTTCGAAATCTTCAGTTCCAAGCCCCTGCGGACACACACGCATGATTGTGCCTGCTGTTGTGTACCCGCCTTTCATAGCGAAAATGCAACCGTCCGTTCCCTGCATAATTGTTGTAAGCCCACCGCTGGTAGTCATATCCATCCAGAGCACACGGCTGACAAACTGGTCGTAAGCCGGCGCATTTCCAAGCGTGATATCATATATATAACCATTATCATTATCAGCAACCAGCAGGTGATTATCGAACTCGGGCATAACAGTGCCTGAATAATAAAGGATTCCCGTAAGCGCCGGAACATTCCCTGGCCCCCAGTCTTCGAGCGGCGGAATGGCGCCGGGTGTTG
>DATDOQ010000199.1:0-4603 GCA_035293205.1 Bacteroidia bacterium | reverse complement strand
TTTCTTTTCTTTTTTAAGGTACGCGCGGTGAACCACCAGGATATTTGTGCTGTCGCCTGCTACCACAAATTCAACTTCTCCACCCTCATTCCTGGACTGTGCCGGAAGGGTAAGAATTTCTTTCGGCTTGGCAGCGATCATGCCTTCCCTGCTGACATTGTAGGCGGAAACCGTAAATAAATTTGCTTTTTTGTCGTAGAGTGAAGTGAAGAGCAGGAAACGGTCTTTCAGAAAACAGATCATTTCAAGGTCCTGTTTTTTTCCGTTCAGTTCGGGAACCTCGAGCTCTTTCGAATAATCCTGTGTAAAGTTTGTGCTGCTGTAACGTTCGAGGTAGAGATCGTCTTTACGACCACTAAGCGTGAAGAATTTTCCGTCGCTTTCGGCGAGGAAATCATAGACAAAGGTTTCCGAATTGATCGCGGAACCCCATTTGACGTCCGCTTTTTGCGCAAAAACGGGAAGGAATAAGAAGGGCGTAAGCCAAAGAAGGAGAGACTTCATACTTGTAGGGATAATGTTTAAAATAGATTTGTTGCGGTCAAATATAAACGAAAAAGGCAGGTTACATCAGCTGAAAACCGGTAGAATGTGCCCTTTACTGTTAAAAATGCAGTTATTCCGGGGGTCATTTTCCGGAAAATCCTGTAAAAAGGCCGGTGGAAGTTGTCCGGAATCTGAAAAATAGATTGTTTTCTTTTACAACCGTTTCAGATCGGAACAAAAAAAAAGGGGATCCGCAGATCTCCCTTTAAAAAGCCAATAGAATTAGGATTGCTACCGCCGGATAACCAGCTTGTGCGCGGTATTACCGTTTTCAGTTTGTACGATCAGCATATACAATCCATCTGGTAAAGAAGCAACATTCAGCATCGCCTGACTGGAATTGATCGTTCCCGACAATACTTGTTTCCCCGTAATATCGCAAAGGAAATACACGCCCGTGGTTTGTGATCCGAATTCAATTATCAAATTATCATCGGCCGGATTTGGGTAAACTTTCGCGCCGGCAAGTTCGCTTTCATTCACCGAGAGCGCAATATCGATGGTGTTTAAAGTTGTGTTCGTGATTACTGCAGGGTTGAAGTCGAAATAAATATTCGCTGTGTTGGTAATTTGAGTTCCAGTTGACAACCCGTTCCGCGACTCGATATTGAAGCTGACCCAACCCTGGCTTCCGGCAGGATCTGAAGCGCTGTCCGGCAAATTAATATTCGGGAAACGGAAGGTCAGAACATTTCCGGGCTCAATATTTGGCTGCACAAAATGGCTGCTGCCGGTTACATGGAAAGTAGTGAGGTCAAGATCCGGATCGAGTGTATCCGTTACAAGCACATTCATCGCAGGGGCGTTCCCCAGATTTTGAAAATGAATGGTGTAGTTGAAATCTGTTTGCGGGGCAACATCATGCGTTGAGCCGATTCCCTCGGGGAAGACCTGCTTGTAATTTGGATCCCATGATGAACGGACGACCCCGGAGAAATCGTCAAAATTATTAGCCGTATTATCATCACCGGTGGTCGGCAGGATCGAAACGCTGAAATGAAGTGTATCGCCGAGCTGTGCTGAGATATCAGTCAGGATTTCAACTGCAAAATAGTTTTGGTTGTAATTCCAGTTTGTGGTATTGAGACTCAGATTGCTTACCGACCAGATCAGCGTATCCCCGCTTATTGTGGGCACAGGCGTATTATTATAATAGGGAGCAACATAAGTCGTCATCGGGTCTAATATAACCTTGACGGTTGCATTTGTGGGAAGACACGTTAAGTTTGAAAAGGTCGTATATAAAAGCCCCGAAAAACCAGGCCGAAACCCCCACGCGTTCACAACTGCTCTGAGGTCGAAATTCCCGGGGGGACATTCCATTCCAAAATCCGCTGTGGTCGTGGTGGACGAAGTGATTGTAACCGTCTGCATTCCGCTTGAAGGGCAGGTAAGGGTGTAGCCGTTATTTTGATTAATACCAACGTTATAATTCCCGGGGTAAAGTGAAACAGAATAATGACCATTTACATCTGTATGTACCACTGCCGCATATGCATTATTCACCGATACATAAACCCACATATTTGAAATTACACTGTCACCGGCATCAAACAGGCAATTACTGTTATTGTCCAGGTAGGCGATTCCTTCCAGGTTTCCACAAGTTCCTGAAATTACTACATCATTCGGAACAATGATTGTATCACTTGCGCCATTTGGATCCGTCACAATATATTCAATGGCATAATTTCCCGGTGAAAAATAATTATGTGTGATGCCATATGAATTCCATGATTGCAAAGGCGTATTCGAATTGTAGATTGGGCAAAGAACAGATGTATCATTGCCGTCACCGAAATTGACGTATACAGACATGTTGCTTCCGGCTGCATAGCCGATCGCCTCTCCGGAAACGTAGAAATTTATTGAAGTAGGAACGGTGCAGTAAGTAATGCTGCTGTCGCCATAACTATTGACGCTAAACCCAGCCGTTGTGTCTACTATAAAATCGCCGTTGTAGCTTCCCGAGAGTGCAAATACGATGCTGTCAGAACCGGCGCAAGCATATGAACAAAACGCAATGGGTGCTGGTCGCATCGTATAAGTATAACCGGAAAGCGCCGAGAATGAAAAATCGCCTGTGCCATTGGTCCAAGCGCTACCTACAATCGCATTATTGTAATATAAGTAAATGTTTTGCACGATGAAAGGATCGTCGCCCGCATTAAAGGCACAATCACTATTGTTATCCTTATAAAATTTTCCAGTCACATTGTTGCAGGTATTCGTTACCATTTTTGTTGTAACAATAGTATCGGCGTCCCCGTCTGGACCTGTAGCAATAAAAGTAGCCGTATAGATGCCGGGTGACGTAATGGTGTGCATGGAATAGAATGAAAATGATCCGACCTGATTATTATAAGACAAAGGGACTCTCTTCGTAGTGTCGAAACCATCTCCGAAGTCAATAAAGCAGTCCACCGAATCGTTTGGTCCATAAGTGTAAGTATTTCCATACATAACGTAGGTGTACGAAACCGGTGTTGGGCAATTGGCCTGCGAGGTGGTGGCATAGCCTTGGATCAATACACCGGATGACTGGGCCATAAGCCCAAAATAACCGAACGCGGTGATAATGGAGAAAAATAGTCTTTTAGTCATGACACATATTTTTAGGTGGATGCGAAAAAGCGTGTCTCCGGGAGACGGTCAACATGTGCATACACGCGGCCCGGGAACCAAAGGTTGGGTCACATTACAAAAAAGGCCTCCGGATGGAAGCCTTTATGAATAGAATAGCGTTTTTATTACCCCTTCAGCGCCTCAGCGCCACCAACAATTTCGAGAATCTCATTCGTGATGGACGCCTGGCGCGCTTTGTTGTAGCTGATGCGCAGGGCGCGCAGCAATTCTTTTGCGTTGTCGGTCGCTTTGTGCATGGCCGTCATCCGCGCGCCGTGCTCCGACGCGTTTGAGTCGAGCAGCGCTTTATAAAGCTGCGTTTTCAGCGAACGCGGGATAAGATCCTGCAGGATTTCTTCGGCAGAAGGCTCAAAAATATAATCCGTTTTAACGGCCGGTTTACCCGAAGGCGGCATCACCGGCAAAAACTGCTCGGCCTGCGTCAGCTGCACCGCCGCGTTTTTAAATTGGTTGTAAAATAAAATAACCTTGTCGAAAGTTCCTTCCGTGTATGCTTTCAGAATCGCCTCCGCGATAGGCGCCACTTTGCCATAACGCAGGTCGTCGTAAACCGCGTTCGGGTTTTCAAGGCTTGTCAGCGCGGCGGCATAACTGGTTTTGCGAAATGCGTCATTTCCTTTTTTGCCGATGGCCAGGTAATGAACAGTTGCACCAGCATTTTCTTCGCGTGCCGCCCGGATCGCGCGCTTCACCACATTTGCATTGAACGCGCCAGCCAGTCCGCGGTTCGAGGTGATCACAACCAAAAGCACATTTTTCACGTCACGCTGTTTTGAAAACGCGCCTTCATTGCCCGAAAGACTGCCGCTCAGGTTCTCAAGGATTTCCCGCATCTTGTTGGCATACGGCCGCATCTGCTGGATCGCCTCCTGCGCGCGGCGCAGCTTTGCAGCGGAAACCATCTTCATCGCAGACGTGATCTGCTGCGTGGAAGAAACAGAGGTGATCCGGTTACGGACTTCTTTTAAGCTGGCCATTTTATTTTCTTAAACCGCATTCGCGTCGCTTACATGAATAACCATAAAGCGTCGCGAAGCGTCTGCTTTATGGTTATTTTTTGTACTTCGCGGAAATTTCTTTTGCCGCATTTTCGAGCGCTTCGGTATGCCTGTCTTCCAGCTTGCCGATCTTCAGCTCGGACAGCACATCCGCATGTTTCTGTTTCATATAAGTGAGAAAATCCGCTTCGAATTCGCGCACTTTATTCACCGGCACGTTGCGCAACAATCCTTTTGTTCCGCAATAAATAATCGCAACCTGCTCTTCCACACGAACCGGAGAAAACTGTCCCTGCTTGAGAATTTCCACGTTACGTGAACCTTTGTCAAGCACGGATTTGGTGGCCGCGTCGAGATCGGAACCGAATTTCGCAAACGCTTCCAGCTCGCGGTACTGCGCCTGGTCAAGCTTC
>DATDOQ010000198.1:0-8658 GCA_035293205.1 Bacteroidia bacterium | reverse complement strand
GACCAATCGTGTACCCTCCGCGGCGCGCGCCGCGACCGATAAAAGTTACAAGAAGTAGCAACCCGAGAATTAGAAAAATAAACAGCTTCGATCTGCCGCCTTCCGGGGCCGCTCCGTAATCTTTTGCATTGTATTCGCCTTTCGCCAGCTTCATCAGCACATCTGTGGCGGCGTCAAGACCTTCGTAATAATTTCCCGCTTTGAAATTCGGAACAAGTATTTCCTGTTTAATATGATTGGCCGTGATATCCGGGATCGGCCCTTCGAGACCATATCCCACCGCGATATAAACATCCCGCTGGTTGGGCGGACCTGTGGGTTTTACCAGGATCACGATTCCATTATCCTTATCCGCTTTGCCAACACCCCAGTCCTGACCGAGTTTCGTGGCAAAGGAATTCGCATCTGATCCGCCAAGGTCATCCACAATAACAATAACGATCTGGTTGCTGGTTTCACGCGCGAACTGTACCAGCTTGCCTTCCAGTTGCGCTTCTTCCGTAGCTGTGAGAAAATCCGGCATTTCTTTCGAAAGGTTGTTCACCAGCTCCGGCGGATCCGGCCGCTGTGGTATTTCCTGCGAAAAAAAAGTCAGCGGAAAAGCAAAAACAAAGAAGGAAAATAAAATGCGCCGGAATTTTTTCATTGATAGCTGATATCATCGGTGAGCTCATTCTTATCCGACTCATAGGGAAAATGAAGGGCAAGCTGTTCACCTGCCATTTCAATGCCTTCCATTAATCCACGGGCAAACTCATGCGCGCGAAAAGCGGCTCCCATGTGCTCCGAAATTTTTGTCCAGAATCCAGCCGGAACTTTTTCATTGATCCCTTTGTCGCCGTAAATGGCAAAAGCATGCGTTTTGACGGCAAGATAAAACAGAACCCCGCTGCGCAGCTGCGTTTGGTGCATCTTCAGCTTTCCAAACCATTTTTCCGCGCAATTGACAGGATCACTATCGCAGGAGTTTTCAATGTGCACGCGTATCTCTCCGGACGTTCTTTTTTCGGCTGCTTCAATAGCAACACGGATGGCTTCCTTTTCGGCATCCGAAAAAAAATCTTTGATCGCACTCATTACTTTTTAAACGCTTCGTTCACATCAGGCACAATATCAGCGCCTTCTTTGGATTCAAAATAGGCGTGGGTCTCAAAACCAAACATGCCCGCCCATATTCTACCGGGAAACTTGCGAACATAGGCGTTATAATCTTTTACAACATCATTGAAGCGCCCGCGTTCTGTCGCTATCCGGTTTTCGGTTCCCTCGAGTTGCGCCTGCAGGTCCAGAAAATTCTGGTTGGCTTTTAGGTTCGGATAATTTTCCGCTACCGCGAGCAGCCGGCCAAGCGTGGTGCTCACCTGCGACTGGGCAGCATCAAACTTTTGGATGGCGTCGGCGTCCAGATTTTGCGGACTGATCGTGACGCGTGTGGCATTTGCGCGCGCCTGCACCACCGCTTCCAGCGTGGACTTTTCAAAATCGGCGTAATTGCGGACTACTGCAACGAGGTTCGGGATCAGGTCTGAACGGCGCTGGTACTGGTTTTCCACCTGCTGCCAGTTCCTGGTCACATCTTCCTGCTTGTCGACCATATTATTATACACGCTGCAACCATTCATTGCGAAAATGAGCAGGAGTGCAGCAACCACGATAAGAATAATTGTTCCGCGTTTCATAGGTTTCGTTTAGTGGGTCAAAGTTAGGATGGTTTTATTATTCAGCCTGCGTTCTTCTAATTAAATTAAATTCACCGGAGAAGTTGTTTTCAATGCGGCTAAATCAAATCAGCGCTCCGTTTAAGGAAGTTGGTCAGGTCTTCCCCTTTCAGCAAGCCCTGGGCGAGCAAAGCAAGATCTGTGGCCTGCCGGATGAGCGCCTGTTTTTTCTGTTCATCCTTTTCTTCCAGAATTTTTCCGCTCAGCGGGTGGTTCGTATTGACAACCAGGTTGTGCATCTCCGGAAAATCGCCAAACATATTCCTGCCGCCGCCAAACGCGCTCATGTCTTTCATGCGCCGCATAAATTCGGGGCGCGTGATGACCATCGGCGGATCCTTTTCTGAAAGGGCCTCGAGGCTAACAGAAAATTTTTCCTTCGGGACAATCGCCTCGACCGCGGATTTTAATGCTTCCTGTTCTTTTTCAGAAAGCTTGGAAGGCAGCGGGTCATCCTTTTTTATAAGCTTGTCCACCACGTCTGCATCCACGCGGACAAAAGAAACATTTTCAAGCTTTGCTTCAAGATGATTCACATAATGCGGATCAATCATGCTGTCGAAAACTAGCACATCATAACCACGGTCTTTTGCGGCATCAATATAACTGTGCTGGTCTTCGACAGTGCCCGCATAAAGAAAGATCACCCGCTTCTCCTTGTCGGTCTGCAGGGCGCTGATTTTTTCCCGGTATTCGTCCAGCGTAAAATACTTGTTCTCCGTATTTCGCAGGAGCGCGAATTTCCGCGCTTTTTCCATGAATTTATCGTCGCTGATCATTCCATATTGCACAAAAATCCGGATATCCTCCCATTTGGATTCAAAATCGGGGCGGTCTTTTTTGAAAATTTCCTCCAGCTTGTCCGCCACTTTTTTCGTGATATGCGATGCGATCTTACGCACATTCGCGTCACTTTGCAGGTAGGAGCGTGAAACGTTCAGCGGAATATCCGGCGAATCGATCACGCCGCGCAACAGGGTTAGAAAATCGGGAACGATCTGCTCTACCGCATCGGTAACAAAAACCTGGTTGCTGTAGAGCTGGATCCTGTCTTTAGGGGCTTCAAAAGATTTTTTGATTCGTGGGAAATAAAGAATGCCGGTGAGATTAAACGGGTAATCAACATTCAGATGGATCCAGAAAAGCGGCTCCTCAAAATTCATTGGGTACAGCTCACGGTAAAACTTTTTATAATCTTCATCCGTGAGATCGGCCGGTTTTTTTGTCCACGCAGGAGACGGATTATTGATAACACGCGGAACTTTTACTTTTTTCTCTTCCCCGGCTTCATCTTTAACCGTTTCTTCCTCTTCCCCGAAATGGATCGGAACGGGTAAAAACCGGCAATATTTTTCAAGGATCTGCCGGATGCGGCTTTCTTCCAGGAACTCTTCGGAATCTTCTGCAATATGCAGCACGACATCCGTTCCGCGGCCTGTTTTTTCCGCTGGTTCAATGGTGTACTGTGGACTTCCGTCGCAAATCCAGCGAACAGGCTGCGCGGATTCCTTATAGCTTTTTGTAAAGATTTCGACCTGGCGCGAAACCATAAATGCCGAATAGAAGCCGAGGCCAAAATGGCCGATAATTCCGCTGACGGCATCGGTTTTGTCTTTGTATTGCTGCACAAATTCCTCGGCGCCGGAAAAAGCGACCTGGGTAATGTATTTCTCCACCTCCTCCTGTGTCATGCCGATCCCTTGGTCGCTCACCGTGATGGTTTTGTTTTCCTTATCAATAGAAACCGAGATGAACAACTGTCCCGGATCACCCTGAAACTCGCCAATGGAAGAAAGCGCCTGGAGCTTTTTGGTTGCATCCACAGCGTTGGAAACCAATTCCCGCAAAAAGATCTCATGATCTGAATACAGGAATTTTTTGATGATCGGAAAAATGTTTTCGGTAGAAACGTTGATGGTACCTGTAGGCATAAATTAGATTTTATTACGGGGAACAAAATTATCAAGTTCCGGCTGATTCAAAGCATATGCCATTCCGTGCCGATAGTCATCGGCATGACAGTTTGGCTGTGTTCAGCAGTTCGTTAGCAAATTCTTCGTAATTTTATTCTATGAAATTAGCTGATGTTAAGCTCGAACTAATAGAATGGCTTACCCGGGTGGACGATGAAGCCATGCTCAAATCGCTTTTAATTTATAAAAAGGCCAACGAATCGTTTGACTGGGCGGATGACCTGTCAAAAAAGCAAAAGATGATGGTGGAGGAAGGGTTAACTGATTTAAAAGCAGGGCGGACGCATTCACGGCAAAAAGTTTGGGCAAAATATGGTCGCAAGCCGAAGAGTTAACTGGACCACACACGCTATTTCACTTATATTTCTCAATGCCTGGAGACAACTTCATGAGTGAGTGTGCGTCTTAAACTCACGTTAACTGGCCGAACGCGTGAAGTTTTTTTTTAATTACCAGGATGATTATTAAGTATTCCGTTTTCTTTTTCCTTGTCAGTCTTTTTTGCAGGCAGCAAGCCGAAGTCAAACATTTTCCTATCCATATTTACCCGGGAAAAGGAATTGATAGCCTGGAATTGGACAAATCTACGATCAAGGATGTTTTGAAGTATCATTCATTAAAATATGAAATAACTGAGAAAATTGAATTCGAGAAGCCGCAAGGGCTGTGGTTTCATTTTTACAATGCCGCCAATCATGAACAGGACTTGAACTTTTTTCTTACTTCTTACGGAACCAGAAGCTATTTAAAAGCAAAGCATCAAAGGCTTCAACTCACTTCAATAAGCATCTGGAACAATGACGCCGCCTATTTTGATGGGGACCTTCGGATAGGAAAATCATCATTCGCTGACATATCTTCAAAGTTTAAGCTGGATACAACGACGTTTCGTTCCAGCGCCGGGATAACCGGTTTTGATAAAGAAGCAGGCCTTAACTTTTCATTTAATGCTTTGCGAATACTTCAGGGTGTGACAATGTTCAGTACCGGAACCAATGTCAAAAAGCCTTCGGTTCAAGTGCATTAGTTTGTCTGAATGATCTTGATCCACATATCCGCTAAAATGAAAAGGATTGCCGTCAATCATTATCGGCCTCGGAAAAGGCGACTATTGCGCTGAAACTCTTTTACACTTAGTAATAGAAAACGTAGAAAGTCTCAAAAGTCGATATCGAGATCAAACTGTTGCTTCAGCTTTGTCAGGGCAGGATTAATTTCGGCAAGGCGGCGAAACTTATCGGCGGAAGTATAAATTTTCTGGGCACCTTCTTCTTTGGAAAGAATAAATTCGAGCGTAAAGACGGAATTCTGCAGTTCATTACGCAGAAAACCCATTAATTCCGTTTTGGTTGAATTCAGCCGCTCTTCAGCCATCTTATTGTAAACTGTAAAGCTCACCTTGTTTTCACTCAACCTGACGGGCATATTCATTGTCAGCGAATGATAATCCGTTTCCTGGCGTTTGGAACGCACAGTTTCAGCATATTTCAGCCAGGCGGATTCCAGTTTTTCCTGGGTAAAGGATCCGGAAAGGATGGCGTTGTTTTCAATAACAACCTCTGTTTTTTTCTCCTCCGTACGAGTGATAAAGCTGGAAATGCTGACGCCTGTTTTCAGCGGTTGCTTCTTTTCCAGGACCAAAACCACTTTTTCTTCCTCCACAAATGCCACAGGCTGTTGTTTTTCAATTGTTGCAGGAGGAACGTCGGCAGGTCTTTGAAGAATTTCCGGCTGCGGATTGGCTGGAACAACCGGAATTGTTTGCGTGGCTGCTAACGTGGAAGGTGCGCCAGATTTTATCCCGAAAACCGGGTTCAGACCGTCATTTTTTTTTTCTCCGGCGATTACCGGAGCATTCAATGCGGTGAGCTGCATTAATGTGAACTCTACCTGCAGCCTTTGATTTCGCGCGTTTTTGTAGGCAACATCACATTTATTCACAAGCCCGAGCGCCCGCAGCAGAAAAAGCTGGCTGCATTTCTCTGACTGTTCCCGGTATCGTTCGCGGATATTTTGTCCCATTTCAAGCAGCTGCAGCGTCTGCGGATCTTTGCAGACAAGCAGGTTTCTGAAATGCGCGGCCACACCCGAAATAAAATTATGCCCGTCAAATCCATTGGCGAGAACTTCATTAAAAAGCAAAAGCGCCGATGGTATATTTTCTTCCAGCAGGTGATCCGTCAACCGGAAATAATAATCATAATCCAGCACGTTGAGATTGTCAATAACTGCCTTATAAGTCACCTTTTTGCCGGCGAAGCTGACAACCTGGTCAAACATGGAGAGCGCATCCCGCATGGCGCCATCCGCTTTCTGCGCGATTACATGAAGCGCATCCTGTTCCGCTTCCACCCCCTCGCTTTTCGCGATGAAGTCAAGCTGGTTCGCGATATCCTCTACTAGTATGCGGTGAAAAGAAAATACCTGGCAGCGGGAAAGTATAGTGGGCAGTATCTTATGCCGTTCCGTGGTGGCCAGAATAAAAATAGCATACGAAGGCGGTTCCTCCAGCGTTTTCAGAAATGCATTGAAAGCCCCGGCTGAAAGCATGTGCACCTCATCGATGATGTAAACTTTATATTTACCCATCTGTGGCGGAATGCGCACCTGGTCAGTAAGGTTCCGGATATCGTCCACCCCGTTGTTCGAAGCAGCATCCAGCTCATATATGTTAAGCGTTTGGCCGGAATTGAACGAACGGCAGTTTTCACATTGTTCGCATGCCTCAATATCGGGTGTTATATTCGTGCAATTGATCGTTTTGGCAAGGATTCGCGCGCAGGTGGTTTTTCCGACGCCACGCGGACCACAGAAAAGAAAAGAATGTGCCAGCTGATTATTCCTGATGGCATTCTTTAAAGTGGTGGTGATTGATGACTGACCGACTACGGTGTTAAAATGCGCGGGGCGGTATTTCCGGGCAGAAACAACAAAATTCTCCATTGCGGTTGCTAAATTAAAGGTAAATTACAGGGAAATGCAGGATGCGGGCTTAAATGGCCGATTTTGTTTTTAACATAGCCGGACACCCCTGTGGAAAATTAATTTACCCGAAAAAATCCAAAGGACCGGAAATAAACAGGAAAAAATACAAGAATCTTATTCTAAAGCCCTCTATTTAAAGAATTTCACTACTTTTATTCACCTTGAAAAACTTTATAACCATGAAAAAACTTTACACACTTGCCGGAGCTGCGCTCTTGTCAACGACAATATCTGCGCAGTCTTCTTTTTTCGATGACTTTGAAAGCTATACGGTCGGCCAGTATATCGGCGCTGTTTCGCCTGCCTGGACAACCTGGTCAGGAACAACCGGTGGCACAGAAGACACCCAGGTCAACAATACAATGAATAATACGACAGGGGGCTCCAACTCTGTTCGTTATTCGTCCACTTCGGCTACCGGTGGTCCGCAGGATTGTGTCCTTCCTTTCGGGGGCCAGTACAATACAGGCACGTTCAATTATGCGATGGACATGTTCGTGACTCCCAGCCAGGGCGCATATTTTAATTTCCAGGCCAACACTACCGTCGGTCAGGTTTGGGCAATGGAAGCGTACATGCCGCAAACCGGCGATCTGATCCTTTCGAACACAAATGGGCAACTGCTTACCTCAACGTACCCGTTGAACCAGTGGTTCACTATTGAGTTCAACATCAACCTTAACAGCAACGTCTGGGAACTCAGGATCAATAACGCATTGATCGGATCTTTCCCAAACACGATCAACCAGATTGCATCGGTGGATATTTTCCCGGTCAATGCTAGTTATAGCGGAAATAATAATTCAGAATTCTATGTAGATAATGTCTCCTATTCCTATACACCTTATACCCTGCCTGTTTTGAACGCTGCTGTTACACAAATAGGTGGTGTGAATCCGGGACTTGCCACACAAGTCAAAAACCCGGTTGTGACGGTCCGTAATCTCGGGACAACGGCCATCACCTCATTTAATCTGGCACTGAATTATAACAGCGGCACCATCAACTTGCCTGTAACAAGCGTAAACGTCGCTTCGCTTGCAACATACACCGTTACCATGGCGCCTGTCACCCTTGCAGCTGGCAGCATGCCGCTTTCGGTTACTGTTTCCAATGTGAATGGGAATGCTTCAGATGGCGATCCGTCGGATGATGTAAAAACTATTACGCTTAACCCGGTTGTACCGGTCCCCAATAAAATTGTGGTGGGCGAAGAAGGAACAGGAACATGGTGTCCATGGTGTGTCCGCGGTACAGTTTATATGGATTACATGGAAAACAACTATGATGGATTCTGGGCTGGCATTGCAGTCCACAATGGCGACCCAATGGCGGATTCGCTGTATGATATAGAACTCGCCCCGTTGATTGGATTTGCTTACCCTAACATGCTGGTTGATCGGGATCCCAATAATATTGATCCTTCTGCAGTTGAAGCCGCATTCATGTCGCAGATCGTTGTTCCCATTAACGCGACCATCAGCAATACCGCACAGTACAATGCTACCACCCGGGTGCTTGATGTTACCATTACTTACAACTTCACCGCAGCGGCGACCAGCGCATGGAAAGTGATCTGCGTTATTACTGAAGATGCTGTTACCGGCATAGGGGCAACTTATTCGCAGGCCAATGCCTATGCAGGGGGAGCAAACGGACCAATGGGAGGATTTGAAAATCTGCCAAGTCCTGTACCATATACACAAATGGTTTACGACCATGTAGCGCGATTCATCAGCCCTTCCTTCCAGGGAGGTACCGGTTTTCCTGCTACGGTATCCCCGGGTTATACCCAGAGCTTTAATTACAGCTTCACGCTCGATCCGAGCTGGAATGTCAATGATATGCATATCATAGGCATGCTAGTCGATCCATCCGGAGTCATCAACAATGCTTCTTATACAACCGCGAATGAGGCTATGATCGGCGTTGCTGAACCTGCGCCTGCCGGCCCGCTGGTGAATATTTTCCCGAATCCGACG
>DATDOQ010000197.1:0-5111 GCA_035293205.1 Bacteroidia bacterium | reverse complement strand
CAGGATGTAAAAGTGCTGCATCAGCCATGTCCCGGACTGGTACAGCAGGTGGAAGCAGGAAAGCTGGATGATCCCGAAACAGAAAAAATGCTGCGCGAATGGCTGGATCCGATGCTGCAGCAGGGCATTGATACGCTCGTGCTCGCTTGTACGCATTACCCTTTTGTAACGCCGGCAATCAAAAAAATAGTTGGTGAAAAAGTGCGCGTGATCGATCCGGCGCCGGCAGTAGCAAAGCAGGTGCAGCGGCTGCTGGAGCAACAAAATATTCAGAATCCAAAGGGTACGGGTGAGATCACGTATTATACAACCGGCGATAAAAAAGTTTTTGAAAAAATGTTGCAGCTGCTTTTGGGTGTAAAGGGGCGGGTGGAAGAAGTGCGTTGGGAGAATGATACGAAGCTGGCAACCGGATAATTAGCCCCTTCTGGTTAGACAAGATGTGTTGTATTAAAAAATAACCCGGAAGCAAAAGAACAATACGCGTTTTTCGTTAATGAATCCGTAGGATTCAAATGTTTATAGAACGAAAGCCGTCGCTAATGTCCGACCCCAGCGGGGTCGTATAAAACCACGCGCAATGTTTTAGCATGAAATTTTCGGGATTAAACATGTTCCGGCACCATCAGCTCAAACAGGCAAACCGTTGAATTATTATAATGCGCCGGCAGACCTTGGGTGTTTTTAAGTTTTGAATAACCTAAAAAAGTAAATCCAAAACTTTTATAATATTCAATCAGCTTCGTATTGTCGCCAACCGTGTCCATGCGGATAAATTGGATGCGATTTTCACGGGCATATTTTTTAGCCCATTCTACGATTCCTGCAACAAGTTTTTTGCCTCTGAATGCCGGGTTGGTTGCGATCCGGTGAATATACATGGCGGCATCAGCGTTTTTTTCTTCCCATATCAGCGGATCACTGAATGCTATGGCCCAGATGCAGGCAACCTGATTATCGATAAGCAGTTTCCATTGCCGGTCTTCACGAATTTCATTTTCAACCATCCCCCGATCAAATTCAGGCCAGGCCACAATGAATTTTGTCTTCTGAAATTCCGTAGCGGATTTGTAGAGCCGGAAAATCCCGTCTATATCTGCCAGGGTGCTGTTCCGTATATCGTAATTTGCAAGCGGCTCTTGCATGTGATTGGCCGTTTTCAATCAATGTTGTATGAATGCACTATGCTTTTTTCAAAAATTCCGTCCGTAAAACCATGCTTGTTTTCTCCACCCGCGCTTCCACTTCATCTTCGTTATCCGTCAGACGGATATTTTTCACAAGCGTACCCCGTTTAATAACGCCGGAAGAACCCCGGACTTTTAAATCTTTGATCACGGTCACTGAATCACCATTGTTGAGCAGGTTACCGTTGCTATCGCGAACTTCCATGTAAGTATTTTAGTGATACAAAATATTGGGCATCTTATTAAGATGCTCTATTTATTCTTTAAACCAGCTTGCGTACATCACGTAATTATTCGCGATCCGTTCCACTTCTCCTTTCATCAGCTCGGCGCTGATATCGCGGATCTTTCGCGCGGGAATGCCTGCATAAACGCTGTGCGGCTCCACTTTCATGCCTTCGGTTACAAGCGCCCCGGCGCCGATGATCGTGCCGCTTCCAATTTCCGCGTTGTCCATCACGATCGCGCCCATGCCGATCAAAACATTGTCCTGGATGATGCAGCCGTGAACGATCGCGTTATGCCCGATAGAAACGTTATTGCCAATGGAAACAATGGTTTTATTGTACGTACAGTGAATCACCGCGCCATCCTGCACATTTACTTTGTTACCGATACGAATGCTGTTCACATCGCCGCGCACGACGGAATTGAACCAGAAGCTGCACTGGTCGCCACAAACTACATCTCCTACGATCGTCGCATTCTCCGCGATAAAACAATCATTCCCGATCTCCGGGTATTTGCCAAGCACGGGCAGGATAAGGGCCATAGATGAACGGTTGATGCCCTCAAAGATTCAAAAAAAGGACGTGCAAAAAAAAGACTCCCGTAATTTCCGGAAGACACTATGCTTCCGGACATCTCCTGATTTTTGCAAAAAAAGTTCCTGGAGTCCATGATAGTATAGCAGCTTTGGGTAGCACTGACCTGCTCAAAACGGATATCGTGCCTACGGCACTTTTTGTTGTTAGTGATGGTTGTTTTTACCGATATCTGGCTCCTAGCGGAGCCTGCACTTTTTGTTGTTACGCTGGTGGTTTTTACCGATATCTGGCTCCTAGCGAAGCCTGCCCTTTTTGTTGCTGACGCTGGTTATTTTTAACGATATCTGGCTCGGACGGAGCCGGCACTTTGTTAAATGATTTGGTTGGGTGCTACGAAGCGGCACTTTGTTAAATAAAGTGGTGGGTGCTAAGAAGCGGACGTCGTAAGATGAGCTGGTTGTTTTCTTGTTACATACCCACAACACAGAGCTTAATATACGCTGATGTTGTTTCCCAAAACTTAAAAAGACAAATAGTTCCGTTAGGAACGTTATATCGGTAAAAAAACATCTCACAAAACCTCAAATCCCGTAGGGATGTAATATAAAGGTGCGCTGAACAAAATCAATTTTAATTCTTGCGAAATAATTTATGCTCCAAGTGACGCGAAAGCGGAAGTTAGGAAGGATTAAAAAAATCCCGTGCAAAAAAAAGACTCCCGGGTTTCAGGAAGTCTTTTTGATTAAAATTGTTTTATTATTTCGCTGTATCGGCGCCTGGAGTACAGCATTTGGGCATCTTTTGCCGGGCGCGGTTGTTTGCTTTTACATCGTCAGCGTCATAGCCCATGCCGGCGATCACTTCGCGGATTTTTTCGGGCGTGACTTTTTTCGGGTTATAATCAACGGTTAAAACCTGCGAGGTGAGGTCGAGCTCCGCTTTTTTAACGCCCTTGAGAAGACCCACTTCTTTTTCAAGTTTCTCCTTGCACATATCGCATTCGGCAGAAGTTTTGATTTTGACGGTTGAATTTTTGGAAGTCGCTGCAGTTTGAGCGGAAAGAGAAGTCCCTACGCAAAAAATGAGCATGAGCGCAATAAACGAAATAAATGGAAAATTTTTCATGAGCTATGTAGTACAAAGTATGAAGTTAAAAAGTTTAGAGTTTAAAACGCAGTCCGGCGTAAATCGTAAGGCCGTCTGTGGGTCCGTAAACGCGTGAAGCATCAAAATCCGGGCCGAATGGTGCTTCAGGAGCTAAAATTGGCTGCGGCTGCCTGTAATTAAGGATGTTTTCAGCGCCTCCGTACAGGGCGAACTTCCTGAAACTCCGGCTGATATTTGAACTTAACAAATAATAAGGTTTTGAAAATGTTTCTTCTTTCCCGGGCAGCCGGGTCGAGCCGATCCATTTTGTTGTAAAATCAAATGTCCATTTGTCATGCGGCAGCGCGTAAGCAAGATTTATGAATGCGCGGTGGCGGGCAGTAAGCGGCTTGAACTTTAAAATCCCATCATAGGTGGTTTGCACATCATAAAATTTATACGCCACCCGGATGTCGAAACGTTCAATCGGCTCCAGCAGCAGGTCGGTCTGGAAGCTGTTCGCATAGGACTTGCCGGTAAGGTTGTAAAATACAACAACACCTGTTTCTTCCCGGTCAACCACTACCTGTTTATCAAAATCGGTCCGGAAAAAGTCGATGATCAGGGTCGCATCCCGTTTTCTGAAAGTGAATGTTCGCTGCAGGCTGCCGCCGTAATTCCATGCCACTTCCGCTTTCAGGTTCTGCTGGATGATCAGCTGACTGGAGCTCGCAAAAACCACGGTGTTTTCAGTAAAAATGTTTGCCGTGCGAAATCCTTTTCCTCCTGAAGCGCGGAGAATCGTTTTCGGCGTCAAGTCATATTTCATGTGCAGCCGGGGTGAAACATGAAAACCGGCTACATTGTGTGCATCCGCCCTGATTCCCGCGACCATAGTAAATTTTTTGCTGAGATGACCGGTGTATTCAAAAAAAGCGCCGGGCACAATTTCCGTCCGTTGGTATTTTGTGCCTAAAAAAGTTTCATCGTATTCGTCGTAAACCAAACTCAGCCCCGCTTTATAAAGATGATTCGTATTGCCGAGCATGTCCTCATAAATGATATTCCCGTAAATGCTGCGCTGTTCGCCGGAATATTGCCGCACGCCAAAATACATTTCCTGTGAATGCCAGCGGGCGGAAAAAAGTGTTCCGATGCTGCGCGCAGGCGCTGGAAAAACAAAACCCGTTTTATTGAAAAACTCCGCCTGGCGGTTTTTAATCCCGATCCCGTAAAAATTTGTCGTCAGGTAATCGCGCGATTTTTCAAAGCCAGTTTGTCCGCCGGTGCGGTCGTCATAAACAAACCGGACACCAAACTGACCTTCACTGAATTTTTTTCCCTGCCAGGTCCAGCGGTTCATCATGTTCACCTGGTTGTACAGGGGCATGTCAAGAAATCCGTCGCCATTCATATCGTTCCGCATCTGTTGCCGGCTGGCATGCGTAAGCAGCGTGGTGCCCCAGTACTTGCCGAAACGCCTGTTGAAATGCATGTTCGCTTCCAATCGTCCGCGGTGACTTGCATAAATGTTTGCGAACAAAAGTTCCTGATCGCCTTCCAGCTCCGGTTTCAGGAAATCAATATTCAGTTGTCCGGCGATTGATTCGTATCCATTCACGACCGAGCCCGTGCCTTTGGTGATCAAAATTCCTTTCACCCAGGTGCCGGGTACATAAGAGAGTCCGTACGATGAAGAAAGTCCGCGGATCAATGGAAGATTTTCGAAAAGTATTTGCGAATACACTCCGTCAAGACCCAGCAGTTGAATTTTTTTCGCGCCTGAAACCGCATCCGTTGCTGAAGCATCCACCGTCGGATTTGTTTCGAAGCTTTCGGAAAGATTACAGCAGGCGGCTTTTCGCAAACCTTTTTCGGTGATACGTTCAACGAAATAAGGTTGAATGGAAGAAAATTCGGAAGCATCCCGCCGCTCCTCGATGGTGACCGTGGTAAGCGTGTCGGCAAGTGCAAGATTAACTTTTACATAAACAGGTTCTTTACCCGTAAAGTAGAGTGATTTTCCAATGTATCCTATTGCCCGGATTACTAGTGTTGCAGGAAAAGAATC
>DATDOQ010000196.1:0-4830 GCA_035293205.1 Bacteroidia bacterium | reverse complement strand
GCAACTGAATTACGCTGTCGCCGTTTTCTTCCGTGCTGTTTTTGGATCTTTCACTTCCGCGTCTTCCAGCTGTTTTTCCAGCGCGCTGACACGTTTGCGAAGTTCGTAGATCGTTGTGTACAGTTCATTCGCTTCACTGCGAAGGACAACCGGAAGCGGCTTAAGTGCCGATTCAGCGATTTTTTCAAACTCCATGCGGATCTCAAGGCTGAGATCAAGTAATTCGCCCTGGAGCTTTGAATATTCTTCGCCCTGGAAAAGTTCGATGAATGCCTGTTCGTTTTTCGCAACCCATGACTGGAAAACCTGCTGGCCATTGCTGAGGTCCGCGCCTTTTTTCAGGGCTTCGGAATTTTCAGTCAGGAATGTTTCCCATGTCTGGGCGCCGGTTGCATACATCTGCTGCTGCAGTATGGCAAGCTTTTGTCCGTAAACGGAAAGTTTGTCGAGAAGAGTAACCGTCGCTTCATTGATCTGGTTTTCTTTCCCGGGATTGAATACGCTGAGCAGCGGCGTAACGGCGCGCTGGTAGGCGGCAAACACGTTGTTAAACGGATTGGTGGTATCGTTGTTGAAAAGCAGGAACGGTGTGAGGTTCTTCAGATTTTCAGGCATGTTGCCCACGGTCTGATGGTAGATATGACGGTTGTAATTTGTAATAACCTCTGTCCAGCTTTGAAACTGGCTGAAGAATTCTTTGGTCTGCAAAGGCGTGAACGCGCCCATCGAGCGGTCCATCATTTCACGGAAAGCTTCCGGGTTGAAGCTGTTTTTCAGCCACTCATTATTGAACGCGGGCATGTTCATATTCTTGAACGCGGGCGCCCAGTTCTCGAAAAACTTAACATAAGCATCAGCGCTGTTCGTCATCTTGCTCCATGCATCTTTCAGGGTGCTGTCGTTAATGCCTTTTCCCCAGTTGCTGAAATTTTCGAACCACTGTTTTGAAAAATCTGGTGACTGGTTCATCATATTTTGCGCGTTGCTCCACAAGTTCTGCGGGAAATTCTGAAATTGGCTGGTCCAGTTGTTCGCAAATGGATTCTGCGCGGCAAACGGCTGGCTGCTATTGCGGAAAGTCTCAAATGCTTTCTCCGCGACCTGGCGCTGTGTGTTCATCCAGTTTTTATAGATATCAGCAATGCCGGATGGATTTCCGTTCATGGCATTTTTAATCGCTTCGCTTTCCGGCTGCAGATTTTTCGCAGCTTTCTCGGTTGCATTTTCTGTAATTGCCGCCTGCTTCGTGAGCCATTCATTATAAATGTTCACACCTTCCGCTGCGGCAGTCCCGTTTTTCACGGCATCCTGCAATTTGCGATTGCTGTCGGACCAGTTGGTCATAAGTTCCTTCTGGGTTTCGAGCCAGGCATCAAAGAATGTTTTTGTTTCCATTTGCTGAAAAAATTGGCTTAACTGTTTGATTATCAATAATTTATTTGACTGTTCCTTATTGAGGGTGCAAAGGTACACATAAAATTGTAAAAACCAAGGTTTTTGTCCATTTTATCTGTTTACCCTGAATTTAAAGGGTTTGAAGGCCGAAAAGAAGGCAGGAATCAGCTTAAACATGCAGATCGGACGGTATTGGCCGGAAATGAATGGTAATTGAATGATCGCTGAAAAGCAGGGTCTTAAACATTGTCTGTTTAATGTATTGCATCAAAACTCAATTTGTACATTCACAAAAAACTATTCCATGATCGGACAAGGCGAAACTTACCGGCACGTTTTCCGTTTTTCTCAAAAAGAGGTGGAGCAGTTTGCCCGCGTCACAGGCGATACAAATCCGGTGCATCTCGACGAAGCCTATGCAGCTACGACGATGTTCAAACGTCCGGTCATGCACGGATTTCTTGGAGGCAGCGTTTTCTCAAAAGTTTTCGGAACGCTTTTTCCCGGTGAAGGAACCATTTACCTGAAACAAAGCATGACATTCCTGCGGCCGATGTATGTCGAAACCGACTACGAAGTTCAGATGACGGTGAAAGAAGTAAACCGGGAAAAGCACAGGGCGAATTTGGAAACCATTATCGTAAACAAAGAATCCGGGGAAACCGTTATCAGCGGTGAAGCGACGGTCATGAATGTGCGAATGATTAACCACGCGTAATGGTTGGATCTAATTGCCTGGATGCCGGCCAAGGATGAGATAAACAAAATGAGTGCACGTATTCATCCGTTTTTCTCCAGGTGGGGAGATGTGCCGTCTCAATTTTTCACAACTTTTCCCTTCTTGCACACACCATTTTTGTCCCGCACTTCGTAAATATAAATTCCCTTTGCAAGGTGTTCTGTGTTTAAGGAGATAAAGTTTGTAAACTGTTGTTGCAATAATTTCCTTGATGCAATGTCATAAAGGATAATTTCAGCAGTCGTGAAATTATTTAATTTAATATTTAATATATCTGTTAATGGATTTGGATAAATTGAAAATGACAAATTGTTATCGACCTCATTTATTTTGGTAATTAAGTTGCATACTGTTGAAGTATCAGGATACACACTCAATCCGTTTACGGTCACGCAAAGCAGCCTATTACAAAATTGGGAAACGTTTTGATTTGTGAAAAGCGGAGAAAGAAGCCCTAACGAACCCCCAATTCCTTCTATCAGCGCAACTTCATAAGGAGAAGAACTGGTGGATAGCTCGTAGCATTTGTGGTAAGCACCATCAATTAAAATTGAATCAATACCAGTGACGTAGTTAAGTGGCGAATAAGAAATCCATGATTCGGCCAAAGTATCACCGATATTTAAATTAAATTCATAAAGCAATGTATCCTGCGTGTAACCGGGAGGCATATAAAATACTTTGCGCTGAGCAGTATCCTGGCGTATGCATCCTGAATAAATATTATTGTAATAATAATATTCATTATTCGAGCACCAGGGCGGACAATTAGGTGGGCCAAGAACATGCGTTACGCCGTTTCCGGTTTGATATATTTTTTTATAAACCAAAGCGCCGATAAGCGTATCACCGTTCAGAAAATACACGAAGTCGTCTTCACTAAGACAAGGATATCCACTGCAACAACAGTTTCCCGGACGGTAACTATACTGTCGCCAAACAGTCGCTGAATCAGGAAAAGGAAAATAAACCGATGTCTGTGCATTTGCAATCAGAGTGGTGATTGATGCAAGTATCAGTAGCAGATTTTTCATCGCTTGTTGTTTTGAGTGCGCGCTACCGTTTATTCGCAGCTTTAAAATGGCTGATAACTACCGTATCAACGCCACCTTGCCCAATAAATTATATGTTTTTCCCTGTAGATCCGCAACGGAAATTCTCCAGGCGTACGTATCAACCTGGCAAAGCTCACTGGAACCATTCATGTGACCGTCCCATCCTTTTTCCATATCAGTGGAGTGATAAATTAAATTTCCCCAGCGGTTGAAGATCCAGATTTCAAATTGCGCAGGATCAAAACCTTCTCCGAGCGGCATAAACACGTCATTTAATTGATCACCATTGGGAGTAAACGCATTTGGAATATAAATTACAAAATCCGCTTCTATGCAAACCTGCATGGTGGCAGTGTCCATGCATCCTTCCGCGCTGGTAACTGTAAGCGTGGCATCATAACATTCCGCATAGGGATAATTGTAAGCCGGATGCTGCTGTACGGATGTTCCAATGTCATCGCCAAAATTCCACAACCAGGAAACCGCGCCGGTTGATGCATCCGTGAAAGTTATTTGCGAGCTCATGCCACCTGAGTCAACTGGCTGGAAGGAAAATCCGGCCACAGGATCAGGATAGACTCCGATATAATTGATGAAGGAAACCGTATCTGAGCAACCATCGGAAGTTGTTACAATCAGGCTGACATCATAGCTTCCCGCCGAGGTAAAACAATAGGATGGATTTTGTACAGACGATGTGCCGGCTTCATAATTCCAGCTCCACGAAGTAATGACGCCCGGCGCGCTGACAGTTGACATGTCCGTGAAATTTACACAGAGTGGGGCACAACCCGAGTTCAGATTTGTAAGCACAACCGGCACAGGTACAGGATTTACGTTTACAGGTACATTAAAAGTTGCCATGCATCCGTTTGCATCAGTCGCCGTGATTATAAATGTAGTTGTACTGACGGGCGCCAAAGTTTGTGTGGCGCCATTCAAATTTCCCGGGTTCCATTCATAATTATATCCGGGAGTTCCTCCGGTTGCCGAACCATTCACTGTAACAGACGACCCTGAGCAAACAGTAGTCGGTGTTGCTATCGCAGAAACAGTCAACAAAGGTGGTTCCGTAACAACAGCAGTAACAGTTGTTGCGCATCCGTTTGCGTCAGAAACGGTTAACGTATAACTTCCTGCCGGAAGATTCGACGCTGTCCCAGTAGTGCCTGTCGCGGGCGCTGACCAGACATACGTATAAGCCGGAGCGCCGTTGGATGCGGTACAAATAATTTCACCTGTACTCTGTCCGTTGCAGAGAACATTTGTAATGCTGCTAACGCTGGCAGTGACGCCCGGCTGATTATTTACGAAAACCGTGGATGAATCAGCGCAATTATTTTGATCGGTGACAACTATAATGTATGTTCCACCTGAAATATTATTCCATGTAGCGGCAGCCGGTCCGCCATTTAACCATTGGTAGCTGAACGTTCCGACTCCACCTGATGCGCTCGCGGTAGCTGAACCGTCGGCATGACTGCAGTTGGAAGCTGTAACGGTTGTTGAAATATTGATGGAAGCTGGTTCTGTAATGGAAACGGTTGCTGTTGCGCTGCATCCGTTTGCATCCGTCACAGTTACACTATAGGAACCCTGGCAAACATTTGAGCAGGCAGGTGTCGTGCACAAAGTGTTCCA
>DATDOQ010000195.1:0-4792 GCA_035293205.1 Bacteroidia bacterium | reverse complement strand
ACAACTGACAGGAAATTCAGAACAACCGGGGCGATCAGCTGGACTTGCGCAAAGCGAGAAAACCCCATCCTGTAAAAACGAGCAGTGCCGCCATGACGATGAACAGAACGCTGAAATTGGTCGCGTCGGCGAGCAGCGAAGCGAGAAAAGGTCCTGCCGTTTGCGCAACTCCCCAGGCAATCGTAAACAGGGCCGCGTATTGACCCCGGTTGCTTTCGTTCGAACGCAGGGTCCAGAACGAACTCATGAATGGCATGGCCGCGATTTCTCCAACCGTGATCAATACAGTCATTATAAGCGCGACCAGCATTCCGTTGAATGGCAGGAGCAGGCTCAGGAACGCCGCGGCGCAAATGAACATGCCCATTCCGATATAACGCAGGTGCTGCTGCTTTTTTTCCATCTGGTAGATCACCACCATTTCAAGCAACACGATCAGGATGCCGTTCAATGCCATTGTGAATCCGATGAACTGGACACTCAGGTTCAGGCTGTCGCGGAAAAATTTTGGTATCGTGGTGAACAATTGGAAAAAACAAATTGCAAAAACTGTAACGAGAAGGATGAACCAGATATAAACTTTATCCGCGTAGGCCGATTTCACAACGGCAACTTCCGATTTTGGCGTGATGTCAGGCGCAGGCGCTATTTCAGGTTTTAAAGTTTGCCAGAGCAATACCGCTGCGCCGATATTCGTAAATCCATCCACCCAGAAAAGTAATTCGTAATCAACCGCGGCGAGCAGTCCGCCGATCGATCCGCCAACAGCCCATCCCAAATTGATCGCGAGGCGGCTGAGTGAAAATGCGCGTGTCCGGTTTTCCGGTTTGCTGTAAAAAACGATCGCGGCGGAATTCGCAGGACGAAACGCTTCATTAAACAGGCTCAGCAGGAATGTGCACACGCAAATCAGGGGGAACGAATGGATTTGTCCAAGCAGAATAAAAAACATTCCCCCACAGAGCAGCGAAAGCACTTGCACGTTCTGGAATCCGTATTTATCCGAGAGCCTGCCGCCGGCATAAGCGCCCGCGATGGAGCCCAGACCGAACAAACCCAGCACGAGGCCTGCTTCGCTGAGCGTACGGTTCATTTCCGCGCCCGTCAGATAAAGCGTCATGAACGGCACCACCATGGTTCCGCTGCGGTTGATGAACATCACCAGCGAAAGCAGCCAGGTTTCACGCGATAATCCGGCGAATGAAGTTTTGTAGAGATAAAATGTTTTTGTCAGCACCGCGCAAAGATAAGCGGGTGAAAGAAGCAATGGGATTCATTTAAATAAAATTCAAAAACACAGCAAACGGAATTTATTTTGTCCGCATAATTGCCGGCAGAAGGGCGCAAACCGCGGCATTTATTCTCCGGTAATTTTGCAGATAGTCTTTTGCCGGAAGGTGTATTCATCGAGAAAAAGCTATTTTAGCCGTTCCTGTTTACCCCAATGAAGCATATTGTTTTCGTACTGTTTTCATTTCTCTTTATTCCGGCGCAGGCGCAGGTCAGCGAATCGTTTTCCGACGGTGATTTTACCAATACACCTTCCTGGTCGGGCGATAATTCGGAATATGTGGTCAATACTTCTTTCCAGCTGCAGCTGAACGGCGTTGCCGCTGACACTTCTTACCTGTCATTTCCAAGTCCGTTTATTTCCAATGCTGAATGGCAATTCTGGGCACGCCTGAATTTTTCACCATCCGATAATAACAACGCGCGGTTCTATCTTGTTGCTGATATCTCCAACCTGAAAGGAATGGTGAATGGTTATTACATCCGTTTGGGTGAAAACGGGGCCTTTGACAGCGTGGATCTTTGGGAACAGAGTGGCAATTCACATACAAAAATCATTGACGGTGTGAATGCGCATTGCGCGGCCTCCAACAATGTGCTGCGGGTGAAGGTCACGCGGGATGCAACCGGAATCTGGAATCTTTTTTCCGATACGCTTGGCGGTGTAAATTTTCAACCTGAAGGAAACACGTTCGATAACACGCACACAACTTGTAATTATTCCGGCGTTTTCAGCAAATACACGGTGTCGAATATCAATCGTTTTTATTTCGATGATATTTACGCGGGCCCGGTTATTATCGATACTGCGCCTCCTGCCGTTATTTCAGCGACAGCTACGTCCGCAACCACGCTCGATGTGCTATTCGATGAAAATGTTGACTTGGGCACTGCACAGAATATTTCAAATTATTCGGTGAATAATGGCATTGGAAATCCTGCTGGTGCGGTAAGGGATGGTGCTAATAATTCGATGGTGCACCTCACATTCAGCGGCAACTTTATCAGCGCTCAATCCTATGTATTGACTGTTACAAATATTGCAGACCTCAACAGCAATGTGCTTGCAAGCGGCAATGCGAATTTTTCCTGGTATGCGATAGGCACGGCATTATTTCAAGACGTGATCATCAATGAAATTCTAGCGGACCAGAGTCCGGTGGTTGGTTTGCCCAATGCAGAATTCATTGAACTCTATAACCGGAGCGTTTCCAATTTTGATCTGAATGGCTGGGCTTTCAGCGATGGCAGTTCAACCGCTGCAATTCCCGCGCACATTCTGCCCGCAGGCGGATACGTGATCATATGCGCTTCAGCCGACGCTACTTTATTTGCATCTTTTGGCGCCGTTCTCGGACTCGCAAGCTTTCCCTCACTGAACAATGCAGGTGATAATCTTTTGCTCACCGACATTTCAAGCACGGTCATTGATTCCGTCAGCTACACCAATGCCTGGTATCAGGATGCGTCGAAAGATGATGGCGGCTGGACGCTTGAACTGATCAATCCGAATGCAGGAACAGGTTGCGCGGTTGCGGGAAACTGGATCGCTTCCAATAATGCAAACGGCGGAACACCCGGAACGCAGAATTCGGTTTTTAATAATTCGCCGGACATGACCGGGCCTGTTGTAGTTTATGCATATGCTTCCGACAGCATGCACGTTGAGCTTTGCTTTAATGAAAGTATAGATCCGGCGCAGCTAAGCAATCTGAATAATTATAATATTCTTCCTTTCATCGGCATGCCCGTTTCTGTAATTTATGACACGACAACCTTGTTGTGTGCTACGCTCACATTCGCGCTTCCTTTTGGCGACAATAACTCCTACACCCTTACTTTCAGCAATCTTACAGACTGCGCAGGCAATCCCCCGAATCCCACTGGTGTAGTTTTTGATTATCATATATTACAACCTTATGATGTTGTTGTCAATGAAATTTTAGCAGATCCGGATCCATCCGCCGGACTTCCAGCCCAGGAATACCTGGAGTTGTTTAATAATACATCTTCCCTGTTGCGGCTGGATAACTGGACGCTCACCATCGGCGCGGTTACACAGATCCTGCCTGCCGTGGTTTTACCCGCGGATAGCTTTGTGCTACTAACCACATCGGCTGGCGCTTCATTATTTCCCGGTCAAAATGTGGTTGGCATTTCTGGTTTTCCGTCTCTTTCCAACACAGGCGCGTCCATTTCCCTGCGAACACAAACAGGGTTGTTAGTGCATGCGATCTCGTACACTGATTCGTGGTACAATGATGATTTGAAGTCAGAAGGTGGCTGGTCGCTCGAGCAGGTTGATCCTCAAAATCCCTGCGGTGGAAGCTCAAACTGGCGCGCTTCTGTCGCTACTGCCGGCGGAACTCCTGGCTACCAAAACAGCGTGCTTGCGCTGAACCCGGATCTTTCCGCGCCTGTTCTTGAAAGGGCGACGGTGATCAGCGCAGACAGCATCCGTTTGTTCTTTTCTGAATCGCTTGATAGTTTGCAGCTGGCGAATGTTTTTTCCTATGCAATTGACAATGGCATTGGAGCTCCGCTTTCGGCCCGGCCCCTTTCCCCTGATTTTACCAAAGTGGATTTAAAGCTGCCGGCAGCGATCCAAAGCGGAATAATTTATACTGTTAGTGTGAGTTCTGCGATCAGTGATTGTGCCGGCAACAATATCACCCAAGCTTCTACAGCGCCTTTTGCATTGCCTGAACCGGTTGCTGAGGGGGATCTGGTCATTAATGAAATTCTTTTTGATCCGAAAGATGGCGGAGTGGATTTTGTTGAGATATATAACAACTCCAGCAAGGTGATCGACCTTCGTTCTGTTTATCTCTGTTCGCAGGATACAATCGCAAATACGCTCACGGAATTGAATGTTATTTCGCCCGAAGGTTTTCTGGTTTTCCCTTCACAATACCTGGTGCTGAGTAAAAATGGCATAATCCTTCAGCAATTTCACCCATCCGCCGACCCGGAACGGTTGCTTGATCTATCAACTATTCCGGCGATGAATGTGGACGGTGATATTGTGATCCTGGCAGATACCGGGCTAACCATTATTGACCGTTTGGTTTATTCTTCAGAATGGCATTTCCCGCTGTTGCAGGAAACCAAAGGAATTTCCCTGGAACGAATTGATTTCAGCCACCTTACGCAGGATTATACCAACTGGCATTCGGCTTCCGAAACTGTGGGATCAGCAACACCCACAAAACAGAACTCGCAATACAATCCCGGCAATGCCGATGACGGCGCAGTTTCCGTCACGCAGCAGATTTTTTCGCCCGATGGCGACGGGTATAATGATGTGGTAAATATCAGCTACAATTTTACGCAGCCCGGATTCGTGGCAAACGTCACCATTTACGACGCTCGCGGACGGTTGGTGCGGACGCTGATCCGCAGCGAATTGCTTGGCACGGAGAGTGGCGCTTTTTCGTGGGACGGCACGATGGACGACCGCTCGCTTGCGCGCGTGGGCGCTTATATTATTTATTTCGAGGTT
>DATDOQ010000194.1:0-4673 GCA_035293205.1 Bacteroidia bacterium | reverse complement strand
CAACTCTTGAAGAGAAACACACGGATCAAAATCCAAAGATGGACTATCGGATAACGCGACTGCAAAATTGCAACGCTGCAAAAAAGGCTGCAACCTTATTGCCGCCCGGCAAGGACTTTGTTATTTTTAATTGCGGAGGAGCAAATGCAATAATAATGATGTTCTATACCGGACAAACAGCTTATGATGGATGTCCTGTTGAAACTATTTACAATGATGTTAAACGGAAAAATTTGAATATCGCGGTGATCATGAATGAAAAGGTGCCTCCATATATTGCAAATGATCCAGGTGTTTTTAAAATGAACTTGAAATTGATCCCATATTGGGAATGAAGGATTTGTTTATAAGATCCGCTGGAAAATATTGCATCACCCTCACGCCGAATAAAACGTCGAAGTAAGAAAACGACCCGGATTAACAGACGCGATGCGATCGAATGAATTTTTTGTAATTCCTTTTTCCAGGTCCAGGTTTTTAAAAGATTCACGCAGCTGGTCGCGCAGGAAAGCTTCATCTTTGTTCTTTTCAACCACATAATAATCCGTTCCGAACAGGATGCGGTCGCCGAGACCGGAAACGGAGCTGTCATTGACATCGTGGTGAATGGTTTCGAAAATTGCTTCGTTGTAAAGTGAAAAAGACACGTCAGTATACACGTTATCATATGTAGCAACCAGTTCCCGTATCGTTTTATACCACCGGTCTTTTTTAAGAATAACATCGTCGCCCCCGTAATGTGCCAGGCAAACTTTCAACCGGGGAAACATTTCAAGAACCTTCCGGTAATTTTCCGGTTCTGTGAAATTGCGCTGGTACCTGACCGGCTTTGTTTCCCCAGGTGTGTGAAACGAATTCGCATAACGTGCTGCCGGAAATCCGCTCAGTGAACCGCGATAATGGATGACGCCTTCCACCGCATGGTATAAAAGGGGAACACCATTCTCCTCCGCCCATGCGTATAATTTATCCAGCTTTTCATCGAATGGGTAATAACCAAGCGCCGGATACATTTTTATTCCAACGAAACCATATTTTTCAAAATACGGGCGGACCCAGTTCAGCAATGCATCGCCATCCGTAAATTCCGGGCGCCTGGGATCAATGCAAATGAAAGGGAGCAAAATATTGGCGTAATTTCCTTTGGCGCGCAAACGGATGATCTCATCGAGCTGCGTTTTGTAATTGCTCAGCGGCAGTCCTGCGCCCATCTGCTCCATATCCATCATCAGGATCACAAACCGCATTTCGCCCCAGCCTTTGTAATAATCCTGGAGCTGGTTAAAGATCGCTTCCTGGCTCGCGCCCAAACCGATCTCGGCAAACTTCGCCACGCGTTCCAGCCGCGAATTTATTTTTCCCCAGGTCAGCCAGCGCGCGTACTGCACAATTTTCCGGCTAACGCTGTATTGCGCGAGAAAACGCATGACCGGTACGCCGACCACATTGTTCGGAACATACTGGGCAGAAAAAATATGCGTATGCGTGTTATAGTATTTCATGGCGATATTTTTTATTCTTTGGGTTTGACAGCGGTCCGGATATTGAGAAATCGGATCAGCAGGTTGAACCAGTTATTGGCGCCATAGCTGATCGCGCCGATTGAAATCAGCCAGCCCAGCATTTGCGTAAAAAAATTCCTCTTTTCACCTGTATCCCACCCAATCGGAAGGTTTAGCAAAGAGGCCTGGTCCCGGGCGTTTTGTATTGTTTCTATGCTGTTTTCCCCTTCTGCCCGGTCAGTCGCGCGGCTTGCTTTGAGAATGGAATCCATGCGCTGTTCATTTGTCGCATATTGTATTGCCTGCGCCACCGTATTCATCCGGAGATTTTTATCCGCGTACAATTTCTTTGCGAGATGCACGGCATCCAGGTTGAATAAAATTGTAACAATGGCCCCGATAATGATGAGCGCGCGCGTGATGGCTTTTTTATAATGTGTGCTGGTCGCTCCCATATAATTATTGAACCAGGTAATTATATTTTTCTTTAATCCGTCATAATCACGAGCGCCAAATGCAAAGGTCCGCAACAGTTGCTTCAGATCGCTTTCCCTGAGCTGATCAGTGGCTGATAAATATTGTGCGAGAACTTCCTGACCGTTTTTCTCCGGCGCCGGTGTAAAAGAAGGCTGACTTATTTCGTACCGTTTCTGCGCGTGGTTGAATGTATATTGCGGATGCTGGTTGTCTGTCCGCACAACATCCACAAGCGCATCTGCAAATGTATCCGCCGCGATGTAAGCCGGGTACTTTGTTTCCGATTCCCGCAGCCGGTCGATCAGCGGATGTGTTAAAAGCGAAAAGCTGAAATCCTTGTTGAGGTGATCGTTGAAGACATCATTCAGGGCTTTATACAGGCTCCTGCCGCGTTTTCCCATCACCATCTGCCAGAGTTCGCAGATACCAGAAACAATTATGCTGAAGAGGAAAAAAATAAACGCGAGGGAGATAAGGACTTCGATGAGCGCCGGCATGGCTATGGAGTTGGTTGATCCGAAAGTACAAAAAGCGTTGGATTTGATAAAAAAGCGCTGCGTTTCAAATGCAATTATTCCTGGCCCCAGCTTACGAGCCTGACTGAATAACTCACACCTTCATAGATCCGGTTCAAAACCGAACCACAACACAGGGTTGTATCACGAACATCAATCACTTCTCTTTCAATCATTCCGACATGACGCGCATAACGCTCACGGTAAATCCGGAAAGTAAGTTTGTTGGTATCCAGTTTTTGTTCAACCCATAAAGTGGAATCGAAATGCAGGCTGCCAAGACTATAGGGCACATCAACATTCAGATATTCATAATTCCATTCTCCAATTGTATTATATGCATTCCCATTCCATGTCTTTGCCTCGCGCGGAACAAAAGTCAAATTAATAAACCGCTGATTATCCACAGTTTTCTCTGCTGTGGAATTTGTACGCGTAAACGAAACTATACGGAATAACGCCCATGACAAGTTTTCATAAGGAATTGTATCGCTAAATGGCCTTTTATATTGCTCAACTCGCATTGCCCGGCGTCCTTGATTGTCTATGAACCAGGATTCGATCTTTTCCTTTAACTGGAATTTGATATGAACCGTATCGCTATAAAATGGCCTGAACACCGTTGAATCAACTTCATAAATACAATAATGCCCGATATTATCCGGAAAATAAGCATAACCAGGATCATTCGTTAATTGCTCTTCCCTGCAATCCTGAAAAAGCAGAAACGATCCTGCAACAGCAATTAGAAGTTTTACTTTTTTCAATTGGTTTATAATTTGCCGGACAATTTGATAAATAACTTCGCATTGGAGGGGAAGAAAATCTATCTAATTTAGCGAAAAGAAGGTAATCGCAGCGGACTTCTTACCTTCGTTCTTCCCGTTTCCACGGGCCTATCTAATTATATATGAAACCACTCGTCGGCATCATCATGGGCAGCACATCTGATCTGAAGATCATGCAGGAAGCGGCTGCGGTTCTTGACCGGCTCGAAGTTCCTTTTGAACTCAACGTGGTTTCAGCCCACCGTACCCCTGACCGGATGTTTGAGTATGCAAAAAAAGCGGCGGGCCGCGGACTGAAAGTCATTATTGCCGGTGCAGGCGGCGCGGCGCATCTGCCTGGAATGGTTGCCTCCATCACCCCGCTTCCTGTGATCGGCGTCCCAGTAAAATCTTCGAACTCGATCGATGGCTGGGATTCCATTCTTTCCATTCTCCAGATGCCCAATGGTGTTCCGGTGGCAACCGTCGCGCTCAACGCCGCTCAAAACGCAGGAATACTTGCAGCGCAAATTGTGGCCGTTGCCGATAAGGAACTTTTAAAACGCATCGCAGCATTCAAAGAAAATCTGAAGAAAAAAGTGGATGATGGGAAAAAGGATACCGACCAGGTGAAGTACAGGTTTAAAAAGTAAGTCAGGCTTCGATACGTCCGGTAGTCAGACTTCGATACGTCCGGTAATTACAACCGAATTTTGTTTTTATAAAAAAATCTACCCGCTATTTTTTTCTTTCTCACCGGACTACTCAGTCTGACAGTGCACAAGGTAATTGTACAAGGTAATGGAGGTCGGGTCGTCAGAGTGAGTAGTCCGGTTAATTACATCCGAATTTTATTTTTAATAACTTTCAACCGGCATGAGCAAACCAGAACACAAAAATAATTTGAACGGCTGCAATTATGCGATCCATAAACTGATTTTCGGTTTATTCTTTTCACTATTTATCTCACTTAAACTTTTAGCGCAGGATGGCCGAATTTGGGCGACTTATTACGGCGCAAGTGCCCAGGAAGGCGGTTTCACGGTAACAACGGATCCTGCAGGCAATGTTTACATGGCCGGTATCACAGCAAGTCAATCCGGTATGGCATCGGGCGGATTTCAGAACACATTTGGAGGTGGAAATGTGGATGCTTACCTGGTAAAATTTGATTCGTCCGGGGCGCGTCTCTGGGCTACCTATTATGGCGGTGCCGGGGATGAAATGAGTTTCTTTGGGGGAAAGATGGGTGTTGCTGCGGATGATTCCGGGAATGTTTACCTCGCCGGGTTGACAAATAGCACAACCGGCATTGCGGCGAACGGATTTCAAAATACGATTGGCGGAACAGTGAACGCCTACCTCGCTAAATTCGGTCCGGCAGGTAACCGTATATGGGCCACGTATTATGG
>DATDOQ010000193.1:0-2449 GCA_035293205.1 Bacteroidia bacterium | reverse complement strand
ATTCTTTTTCAATCAATCTTCTTGCTTCACGCGCGTAACTTGCCGCATCAAGCGGATCGTTGATCGTATGTGAGGAAATCAGATAATGTGAAACCGTCTTTAATTCTTCGTCTGACGGTTGTGCGGAACCGATGGGAAGTTCCTTATAAACCTGCCTGGAGTCGGCCGAAATAATGCTGGTATCAAACGCTTTTGCCAGCTGCAAGGCCACCGAAGTTTTTCCTGAAGCGGTTGGTCCAAGTATTACCACCAGCAATGGACGCATAACAGAAGGGGAATTCAAATAAAGTACCGGAAATCTTTTACCCAGGCGAAATCACAAATGACTGTCCGCCGTGGCTTCATTTAATATACTTCGTCGCGGCCGGAATCTGCTTCAAATTCGTTGCCGCCATTTTCTTCTTCACCTTCTCCGTTTCCTTCTTCCTCCGTTTCGGATTCTGTTTCGCCTTCTTCATTGGCGATATCACCGATCAAGGGCTCATCCACATCCAGGGCTTCCACTGCTGTGAACACTTTTTCTTTCGCCTTTTTATCTTCCTCATCATCTTCAACTTCCTCTTCTTCTTCAGGCGGCGGGGTCAGTTTTACTTTGTATTGTTTAGGCGGAGTGCCGGTTGACCTGCTTGTGCGCGGGTAATTCACTTTCGGATCATCATTGACGATTTTCGCCAGCTCGATCAGAAGCGTCCATTTCGCCAGCGGATCGAATACATAAACAAGGCGCTGATGTGGATCTTCGATGTGATCGGCAATCTTTGACTTATTCATATCACGTACATCCACCTTTTGAAGCCGGGGACGCTCATCTTCATCATCGCTTCGGGCACGGCGGGATGTGATTTCAAGGCCTTTCCGCCAGAGATCATCACTGATAAAAAATGAAGCTTCTTTTGAATTATCGAATCCAATAGCTTCCTGGATTGCGCGGTGGAAATCTTCGTATGTCTGTTTGCCCAGAACTTCAATTTCCCGGTGCACATCTTCATAATCTTCAAAAGAGATGCGGAAACGGTAAACTGCCATGCTGCGAAGTTACCAAATTTGGAGGGAGATGCAGAAAGGGTGCCGGAGAAATTATTTTCAGTGAATTTTACCGGCCGCAAATGACACGTTTTGTTACCTGACAACTTTATGCAATCCTTTATTATTCCGGCTTTACGCGGGCGTGTTCATTCCCATTCGCCCGGCTAACCTTATATTTGCCGGTGGAACCGCAGGAATTGTACATGCGCCGTTGCATGGAGTTGGCAGAAAGAGGCGCAGGTTATGTGGCGCCGAATCCGATGACAGGTTGTGTGCTGGTCCGGGATCAGATGATTATCGGTGAAGGTTTTCATCGCCAGTTCGGTGGTCCGCATGCGGAAGTGAATGCCATACGCGGAGTTGCAGATACAAGTCTGCTAAAGGAGGCTACATTATATGTAAACCTCGAGCCCTGCTCCCATCATGGCAAAACACCGCCCTGCGCCGACCTGATCATTGCCATGGGAATTCCCAAAGTCGTGGTGGGCTGCATGGACGAAAACCCGGTCGTTCATGGAAAGGGAATTGAAAAATTATTGGCTCATGGCGTGGATGTAAAAACGGGCGTGCTTGAAGAAGAATGCCAGCATTTAAACAGACGTTTCTTCACTTATATTTTAAAGCAGCGGCCCTATGTGATTCTCAAATGGGCCCAGACCGCCGATGGTTTTATTGATCATGACAGGGATGTCAACGATGGCCTGCGGGCGATTGTCAGCTCGCCGGAAGCGCATGAACTGGCACATCGCTGGCGCGCATCCGAAGCGGCGGTGCTTGTTGGCACCAATACGGTTCTTTCGGATGATCCGCAGCTGACCGTGCGCCTGGTTGAAGGTCCTCACCCGGTGCGTGTCACATTTGACCGGAGACGGCGTATCCCGCCGAAGGCAAAAATCCTGGATGGTACTGCCCCTACCATCGTTTTTACAGAGGAAATGCAGGCACATTCCAGCCGGGCGGAATTTATTCCCATTGATTTCTCAACCGATCCGATACATGAGGCCATGCTTGTCCTTTATGAAAAAAAATTATTGTCCGTGCTGGTGGAGGGTGGCGCGGCGATCCTGAAAAGATTCCTGGATAATGGGATCTGGGATGAAGCGCGCGTTTTTACCTCTGCGAAAATTTTCGGATCCGGTGTCAGCGCGCCCGCAATCACGATGCAGGCGGAGAAGGAAGAATTAATCGGTGATGATAAGCTGCTGACTTATTTTAATAAAAATTCATAAGAATGAAGAATTCAACAGCTTCATTATTTCCTGATAAAGCCGTTGCCGGATGATCTGGCTCCTTATAAGCATTGTAACCAATACGGCACTACTCCTTATTTTAAAAGGATTTAGCCGTTATGGTGTCAATACACTGCACGGCATTGTGGTCAATTACCTCGTAGCCGGACTTACAGGAATTTTTCTCAAAGGCT
>DATDOQ010000192.1:0-4709 GCA_035293205.1 Bacteroidia bacterium | reverse complement strand
CGATCTCGCCTTTTACCGCATGAAATGTTTCTTTCGAATAAACTTTTAGAAGCACATCCCGCTTTTGAGCGATAGGAATTTTTCGCATGCCCACGATTGCATCATACCGGTCGAGCATATTCGCCGCATGAAGCGCCTGGTTTGCAAGCCAGTCAAACGATTTTTCAAATGAAACAGATTTCATAATGGAATTGCCCGGATCGAAAAGGACGTACGAAACTTCCTTACCCGCAGGATTCGGCAGCTCCACCAGCTCCGTTTCTGCCGCAATCATTTGCTGCACACGATCGGATGTTCCGTCGATATAAAATACTTCAAACCAGATGGGCATTCTGAATAGCCCAACCACTTCATTGCGCGGATGCACCTGCTTCACGCTGATTTGTGTAAAATGTTTTCCGCTTTTCACCAGCTGATTTACCTGGACTTTATAGGAAGGTTCGCCGCCATGATAGACCCATTGTTCCCAAAACCAGTTCAGCGAAAGCCCAAGTGATTCTTCGAAAGCTACCAGCAGATCTTCTGAAATGACATTGCCGTAAGGATGTTTTTGGAGGTAATATTTGATGGCGCGGTTATATGCGTCCCGGCCACCACAAACATAACGCAGCATGTCGAGCACCATCGCGCCTTTTGGGTAATGCCTTGCAGAACCTGCCTGGCTATGCGCAACGGGCAAATTATTTTTCATTCCTTCCGCGAGCGCAGAATTTTGCGCTTCCCTCCGCAACCAGTTGAAATGATCTTCGCCGAAAACAGATTTTTCAAATAAATAATTATAATAAGTCGCGAAACTTTCCTGCAGCCAGTGATGCGCGTCGCTCCGCGCGGTGACATAATCGCCGAACCACTGATGCGCCAGCTCGTGCGCGTTTACGGCGACGTACCCACGGTCCCAGTTGCTGCGCTCATCCACAAAAAGAAAATCGCCAAAAACGGTGGCCGTTACATTTTCCATCGCGCCATACATGAATTCCTGCACAGGGATCTGCGAATAAGAAGGCCAGGGATATTTCACGCCGGTTTCGCCTTCAAAAAAATCAATCATCTGTTCGCTGTAACGGTAAGTTGTCTCTACGCGGTCCTTCCACTCCGGGTAATAATAAAGATAAACGGGCACGCCAGATTTTGATTTTGATTCTTTGATCTCGTATTTGCCAATGCCAAGCATGATGAGATAAGACGCGTACGGCTTATTCAGGCTGTAACGCCAGGTTTTAGTGCCATCCTTATTATCTTTTTCCGACATCTTCGTTCCGTTGGAAAGAACTTTGTATTCTTTGTCGAAGGTCACGATCATTTCAGTCGTGATCTTGTCGTTCATTTCATCGTAACACGGGATCCAGTTGCGGTTATCAATTCCCTGCCCCTGGCTCCAGATCTGTTTGCGTGAAATTCCATTTGGATCGTTCCACCCGATGAAATAAAGTCCGCGGCGGGGATTCGCTTCATACACCAGCGTCATAGAGTCTTTTTTATTCCATGTTAGCGTCTGCGGCATTCGGATCCAAACACCTTTAGCTTCTGTGCGATAAGTAGCCTGCTTACCATTAACCGATGCTTCGAGGATGCGAATCTGCGGTCCGTCGAGCCAGATTGAATCCAGCTTTTCCCGCAGCGGCGTGAAGCGGTGGGTGACTTTTCCTTTTACAAGTCCTTCTTTCACATCGAACGCGACCTCCAGCTTCATGTGAAGAAAATCCACCACATGCTCGCGCGGAGCCCATGCGCCATCATCGAGGTAAATGCGTTTATCGCCTGTAAATGAACCGTTGCCGACAAATTGGGCGGTTAAGGAAACAGAAATAAAAATTGCGGATAAAAAGAAAAATCGTTTCATAATTTTTATTGGGGAAAAAAACAGTTGGTGTGACCAAAATTTCAGGGGCAATTTTACGGAATTCCTTTTGTTTTCGGAACATTACCTTGTAAATGGGCTGATCTGGATGATGAATGGTATTGCAACGGGTTGAATGAGAACTGAGTGCTGAGTGCTGAGTGTTGAGTGATTAAGAAAAATGCAGACCCCACAGAGGAGAAGTCTATACCAAGCCGTTATTGGTAAGTTGTGAATCAAAAATGTCAAAATTTTATAGTCTTCGTGACCTTTTGATCGAAGGAAATGCTTATTTTTGGTCTTTTGATAGAACAAAAGGTCATGAACACCGCAGCTGGCGATATAGCAACCATCACTAAACATCAACTTTCATTCATTAGGCTACTGGATGAGTATGAGATCAATATTTTCACACTGGAAAATATTCATAAGAAAGCAGGAATTCCGCTGAAGCATATAAAGGAGATTACTAAAAGGCTGATTCAAAAAGGGTTCTTAATACGCCTTGAAAAAGGAAAATACTGCCGTCATAATTTCAATGATGAATGGGTCATAAGCAATTACCTGGTGAAAGACGGGGTGGTCGCCTATTGGTCAGCCCTAAACAGGCATGGTTTAACCGATCAATTTCCAAACACTGTTTTTGTTCAGACAACGAAAGAAAAAAAGGTAAAAAATGTGCTAGGTGTAACTTATAAATTTATTAAGGTTGCTAAAAGGAAACTCGTAGGGATTAAAATGTTTGGATTTGGGAATAATCAATTCCGCATGAGCGATATTGAAAAGACTATCGCAGACTGCTTCGACTTGCCAGAATATTCCGGAGGATATGCTGAATTGCTTCATGCATTTAATACTGCGCCGTTGGAGGCAAAGCAGTTAATTAAGTATTGTAAAATAATGAACAACATTGCCGCTACAAAGCGCTTAGGTTTTCTTGCCGAATTATTGCAGAAACAAAATTTAAAAGCTTTCATAGTGTATGCAAAGGAATCTGTAAACGAAAAGTATAATTTATTTGATCCCTTTGGACAGGACTCGGGGGAATACGTCAGTGAATGGAAGCTTAGATTGAATATCAGCAAAGAAGAAATTTTGGCAATCTGTTACAAAGCTTATTGATGATTTTACAAAGAGAAATTGCGTCAATAGCACAGGAGGCAGGTGTTTCCAGAACTACGATAGATAAGGATTGGGTGCTTGGCCATGTTATTGACGCTATTTACAGCATAACGGAATTAAGAAAAGCGTTGGTTTTTAAAGGAGGCACCTGCCTGAAAAAATGCTATTTCCCTGAATATCGCTTTTCTGAGGACCTGGATTTTACATCAAAAGATGAAATTTTTGTTCTTACTGAGCAGTTGCTAAAGAAAATAATTGCGCTTGTAAATAAACGATCAGGCATATCTTGTCATATAGTTTCTCTGCGTGATTTGCGATTTGAAAATAAAAAAACCGGGTACGAAGCTATTATCAAATATTGGGGGGCTGACCATCAAATTAACTCGCCAGTGCCGCCACCGGAACGATGGCTTACAAGCATTAAAATCGAAATCATCCTTTATGAAGTTCTTTTGTTTGCTCCCGTAAAGAAAAAAGTAATTCACCCGTACTCCGATAAATTATCCGCACATGCTGATAAGACCCCATGTTATGACATTTCAGAAGTTATGTCGGAAAAAATGCGCGCTCTGATGCAAAGGAAATACACGGCCCCGCGTGATTATTACGATATATGGTACCTGGTCAAAAACTATCCGGGACTCGATTACAATAAAATTACACATGCTTTTCATAAAAAGGTCAGGTACAAAAATCTTGAGTTTAAAAATATTAAACAGCTTATAGATGAAGATGAGGATAAAAAGCTGAGGACAAGCTGGACCAATAGTCTGGCGCATCAAATTAAAAAAGAAGTTCTGCCGGAATACGATATTGTAAAAAATGAATTAAAAGCATTATTCAAAAAAATATTCAGGTAATCTGTCTATAAACATTTTTACCCACGAAGCCGAAAACAGTTTACCGCCAATAGACCGCCGGTTCTCTTTCCCGCAAATTGTAATTATTTGCCATCACTTCACCGTATGCTCCTGTGCTGCGGATGGCGATTAGATCACCGCGTTTGACTTCCGGAAGCTCCATGGCTTTGGCAAAACAATCGGATGACTCACAAACCGGGCCTACCACGTCGTAGCGCGTGATGGTGGCGCCGGGCGAGGGCGTTAGGTTTTCAATTTTATGATACGCCTGGTAAAGCGCGGGGCGAATCAGTTCAGTCATTCCCGCGTCGAGAATCGCGAAATTTGTTTGTATTCCTTTCTTAACGAAGAGCACCCGGCTGATCAATGCGCCGCAGTTAGCAACCAGCGCGCGCCCCAGCTCGAAATGCACTTCCTGTCCTTTGCGTGTTTCGAGAAATTTCGCGAAGATGCCGAAGAAGGCTTCGAAATCCGGAATAACTTCTTTATCCGGTTCATGGTAATTCACGCCGAGTCCGCCACCGACATTGATATGCTCCAGGGTGATTCTTCGCGAGGCAAACCATTCCTGGATCTCATTGACGCGCATACACAGCGAGCGGAACACGTTGAGGTCGGTGATCTGCGATCCAATATGAAAATGAATTCCGGCCAGTTCGAGATGCGAAAGTTCATGCAGGGCATCCACCACACCGGGCAATTCATGAACGCTGATCCCGAATTTATTTTCTTCCAGCCCGGTTGTAATATAATGGTGCGTATTGGCGTGAACATTCGGATTAATGCGGAGGGCTATACGTGCTTTTTTTCCGGCAGCACGTGCAAGCTGGTCAATCACTTCCAGTTCAGGCAACGATTCACAATTGAAGCAGAAAATATCCGCGTCAAGT
>DATDOQ010000191.1:0-9974 GCA_035293205.1 Bacteroidia bacterium | reverse complement strand
GGTAAGAATAACTTTTACTGTTTCTCCTGGAGGAACATTCAGGTTCCAGGTGATGATACCAGTGGCCGGATCAACTACACCTTTTGAAATCTCCTGCGTTTCCACCGTAATTTCGGATTCCTGCGAAACGGGTATCTGGTCCTGCAATTCCACCTGTACCGGAGTCTTCCGGTTATTCCTGATAACTATTTCATAAGAATGTGTTTCTTTTTTATTCGTGCTGGTCGGCCTGTCGCTGTTCATCTCTTTCAGCTTGGTGCGCGAAACGGTCAGCTTTTTATCGCGGCCTAAGGAAAGGTCAAGCGTATCATCAAGGCTGCGTGTCAAAATATAAGACTGGCCCACATACGTTCCGCCGAAATAAACATTCGCAGGACCTTCGACGAGGTCGAGATCTTCCCAGCCGGTAATGCGCGCCACGAGAAATGCTTCTTTTTCAAGCTTTGGAATCGCCAGATGCTGATACGTTGCTTTCAGGTTATATCTTGTTACATCTACAATATAAGGTTTCCCGTCCGCGGGAATGTCATACTTCTGTTTGATTTCAAATTCAGCGCTGAATTCGGAGATCTGGATCTGACTGTATTGTTGCTGTTGTTGCTGCTGCTGTTGCATGTTACCTGAAACGCCGGCGGGAGCTGCGATGCCGGGCTTATTGGCAAGATTCTCGCTCGAAAGGCTCTGCGGTGTTCCTTCCGTTCGGCCTGAAACTGGCTCCATGTTCTGGTATTGAATCGGCTGCCTGGCGCGCAGGTCACTTTGCGGTGATTCATAATTCAGTGTCCATTTTTCGAGATGCGGCGCGCTCGCGCTTTGCATCGGGTTCGCGGTTGAAAGTTTCACCTTCACATCTTTCCAGTCAACGCTGGTGTTATTAAAAACTTTCGCGCGGTACCTGAGTTCGATAGGTCCACCTGCGTCTTCCGCGATCAGGTCATATGCCGGCGCCCATCCGCAATCGCTCACCACATAACGCAGCTCAATATCCGTTTCAATTTTCATCGAACCGCCTGCAACCACGAGCACGCTTATTTCTCCCATCGGCGGATTGATGCGCTGGTTGTAATCGTAAAACTGCGCATTCAGTTTATTGACGATCTCCTGCTGGTTCGTTTGTTTGCGGCGTAACTTAACAAGCTCCGTATTTATTTCCGTTACACGCTGGAGGTAAAAATCCGCAACTGATCTCAGGTCGGCAGGCGCAACACCTCTGTCGTTTCCGCCAATGCTTTGGTTATTTTGAAGCAGCTGCTTTTCCTGTTCATACGCTTCAATCTGGCCGCGTGTCACCGACAGCGCATCCGTCATCATGATCAGTGAATCAGAAACCTGCCTGGCGCGCTGGTCATTTTTTTTCTGGCCGGACAGATAATCGATCCTGTTGCTGATGGCGAGAATGGAAACATCCCCGGAGGCGGTGAACTGGATGCTGCGCGGAATAAGCTTCGAAGATAGACCGGTGAATTTAAGCTCGTTCCTTCCCGGAACAAGCGTGAGGTGTTTGGTATGTGTCAGCTGCGCGCCGGCGAGATAAACGATCACTGACGGAATTGGCGCTTCAATTTTTTGCTCTTGACCAATGGACTGTAAGGGAAGATAAGCCCCGGTGAGGCAAAAAAGCAGGAGAGGACGACAAAGATTTTGCATGAGATTAAAATGGAGTGTGGAACAAAATCCCTGTCCGGGTGATGAACAGGGAACTAAATTATTTTCATTTCAATAAGCGTCATTTTCGTCATCATCTTTCACAGCGGAATTCTCCTGTCTTTTTTGCGATGCGGTATCCCCGCTTTTGCGCGGAATCTCTTCGCCGATATATACCTGTGAAAAATCCAGGAATCGCAACTGGTTGGTGTGAAAGTTTTTTACGCGCGCCTGCATCAGCCAGTAATTCTCTTCGTACCACAAAATAATCACAGGGGCGTCTTTCATCATCAGCTGTTCCGCCTGGGAAAAAAACCTGTACGCCTCTTCTTTTGTTGCGGCCTTTCGTCCCAGGTCAAACAGCCGGTCAAATTCAGGATTATTATAACGTGTTGTATTCCTGAAAGCCGGCTGAGTAATGCTGTCAGGAACGGCATCACCATAAAACAGCGACAGGAAAGATTCAGGCGAAGGATAGTCCGCATTCCAGGCTGAACGGAACATATCCGTGCGGGCGTAACGCTCATCATCGAGCTTTTGCTTGAACGATACGATTGAAATTTCCACATTCACATTCAGAATGCTGCTGAGCTGGTTCCTGAATTCGTCCGCCACTGCCGCATTCCGGGTGCCGCCCCTGTTCACGACCAGCCGCACCGGCGGAAATCCTTTGCCATTGGGGTAACCTGCTTCAGCAAGCAGTCTTTTTGCCCGCTTTCGATCGGCTTCCTTATTTTGCTCATAGCCGGAAATCTCATTCACTTTATAATCCGTTAGGGCGGGAGGTGTGATCCCATAATTACCCGGACTATATGCTTCGCCGCCCAGCACTTCCTCCACAATGCGGTTGCGGTCGATCGCGTAGCTGAAAGCCTGGCGGACTTTTACATTATCAAATGGCGGTCGTGTGGTGTTGAAGCCATAAAACTGGGTGACGAATTCAGCGCTATGTCCGAGCTTTTTTATCGGCGGCTTTTGTTCGAAATCCGCAATAACACGCGGAACATATTCCTTTACAGCTTCTGAGCTGAGCCCGTAAACAAAATCCAGCATGTCTTTTTCGAACAGATCAATCTCTTCCTGTTTATTATTTACGAAAGAGATCCGGATTGAATCGAGGAAAGGAAGCGTATTGCCCAGCGAATCGATGCGATAATAACCGGGGTTACGAACAAGGACCAGGCTGCTGGTGTCGCCTGCGATTTCCGCGAGCATGAACGGGCCGCTTCCCACATGCATTTTGTTGCCATATTTCTCAACCGCTTCTTTCGGAACGATCGACGCGGAGACATTGGCTAGAATAAAAAGAAAAGAAACGCCCGGGTTTTCAAGCCGGATCTCAACGGTATGCGGATCGATGATCCTGACCCCTTCCAGCGAACCGGGTTGCGCGGCGGCGCCGGCTTCGAAAAATTTGTTGGCCCCGACGATCCGGTTTTTGAACGTAGATTCAAAATTTGCATTCGCGCCGTCGTTTTTGCAGAGCAACTCAAGGGAATATTTGACATCACCAGCTGCCAGCATGCGCCCTTCGCCGCCGGGAAAACAGGCATCCTTCTGAAACCTTACATTTTTTCGCAGCGAAAATGTGTAAATGGTGCCAGTAGAATCAACCTTCCAGGACTCCGCAATTCCCCCAACCACCTGCATTGTACGCGGATTGAATTTTACAAGCCCTTCATAAACCTGGGAAGCAACGTGGGACGAAATGGCGTCTGTTATAGCCGGGGGATATAAGGTCTGTAATTTATCGGGCTCATTGTATCGGAATGTTCCGCCATACATAAAATCACCCTTGCCCTTCACCCTTCCCACATTGTCATGCTCTTTTTCATTGTTGCAGGCCAGCATTAACAGGGCGATGATCGGGAAAAGCAAAAATGTTCTCATAAAATTTATGCTAACAGGTTTGGAACCTGTTTTTTAGTGGCCTAAGATACAAATTCAGTCTTTAAGCCTCCCCTATTCAGCAAAAACAGGTATGGACTGTTTCCCTTCAAAAAAGGCCTTAAATCCCCGTTGCACATCTGCTAAAATGCAGGGTTATTATAAAGATTCTTCAATTTTAAAAGCCGTTTCGTGAAAATTAATCCACATTTATTTTGAATTTCAGCCATAACATTCTAATATTGCCGGTCTGTTTATGAGATATTCCCCCATTCTCCGCCCGATCTGATGAAAAAAAAGATGTTATTCCTGGTACTTTTTGCCACCATTCTCAACATTGGTGGTTATTGCCAGTCCATGATGATCTTGCTCGAGGGCACGTACCAGGGCAAAAATATTTACGTGCAAAATCCTTTCAACAGCAATGGTGTGGGATTCTGCGTGTACGAAGTTCGCGTCAATGATAAAGTAACAACTGACGAGATTGGTTCCAGCGCTTTTGAAATTGATCTTCGGAATGTGAATGTAAAGCATGGCGAACCTTTGACAATCAAGATATTTCATAAGGACGATTGCAGGCCGAAGGTGCTGAATCCCGAAGTGCTTAAACCTAAATCCACATTTGTTACAACCCATATTGCTGTCGACTGCGAATCGCAATTCCTGAAATGGACCACCACGAAAGAAGAGGGAAAGCTTATTTTCATCATCGAACAATACCGTTGGAAAAAATGGGTGAAAGTGGGCGAGGTGGACGGCCTCGGAACTGCTGGACCGAATAATTATTCCTTTAAGGTGATCATGCACTCCGGAGAAAACAAATTTCGTGTTAAACAGGTTGATTACTCCGGGAAGCCGAACTATTCCCAGGAAGTTAAATGCTATTCTTCGCGCCCGGTAATGACCTTCTATCCGACTAAAACGAAGGATAAGATCACGTTTGAAAACGGGGAAACACTTTGGGAGATCTATGACAGCTTTGGTACGATTGTAAAAAAAGGTTTTGGTGGCAGCATTGATGTCACCGGCCTTGCAAAAGGTATATACTTTCTCAACTTTGACAATCAGACAGGCCAATTCTCCAAGACATAACTTAGTTCCTGCAGCTGATGCATCCTCCGGTTTCAACGGGGGATTTTTTTTGAGATTCGTTTATGTTGGTCTGGATTGCGCGCGGCGCATTGATTCATAACCTCATGAAAAAAATTGAACACATCGGCATCGCGGTGAAAAACCTGGAGCAGGCGAATGCTTTATTTGAAAAATTACTGGGACGGGCGCCATTCAAAACGGAAAAAGTAGAGCGGGAAGGCGTGACCACTTCTTTTTTTCAAACGGGCGAAAGTAAGATCGAGCTGCTGGAAGCAACAAACGCTGAAAGCCCGGTTTCAAAATTCATTGAAAAAAGAGGTGAAGGAATTCATCATATCGCTTTCGAGGTGAAAGATATCCGCGCGGAAATGAAGCGGCTTGCCGCCGAAGGGTTTGTGTTGCTCAACGAAGAGCCGCAGCGGGGCGCGGATAATAAATGGGTGTGCTTTGTTCATCCGAAATCTTCCAATGGCGTTCTGGTTGAGCTTTGCCAGGAAATTAATGAGGTGGAATAAAAGATTTCTGTGGCAACCTGGTAACCGGTTATGATTCGCAACATCATCTTTGACCTGGGCGGCGTTATCATCAATCTCGATACAAGCGCCACCATGCATGCCTTTCAGTCGCTGGGCATGAAGGATTTCGGAGCCCTTTACACGCAATCGAAGCAGGCGGCATTATTCGATGATTTTGACCGCGGTAAAATTTCGGCGGGTGATTTCAGAAATGCGCTCCGGCAACATCTTCCCCCGGAAACAACCGACGCCGCAATTGATGCCGCCTGGAATGCGATGCTCGCGGATATTCCTGTTGCGCGATTGCAGTTGCTCGAAAATCTGAAAACGAAGTACCGCATTTTTTTATTGAGCAATACGAATGAAATTCATGTGACCGCGTTTTCCGCTTACCTGCAACGGCAATTCGGGTTCGCGGATTTTTCCCGGTATTTCGAAGGCGGGTATTATTCCTGCCGTATCGGCAAACGCAAGCCGGATGCAGACGCGTTCCTTCATGTGATCATGGAGCATAAGCTGAACCCAACGCAAACTTTATTCATAGATGATTCACGCCAGCACGTGGAAGGCGCCCTCCGCGCCGGATTAAAAGCAGCGCAGCTGAAAATTGAAGGTGGAGAAGAGCTGATCAGCTTTTGCCAAAAACTGAAACTCTAATTTCGCAGTATATTAGCATAGCTGATGAAAAACAAGCCCTTGTTCACCGCGGCCGGTCTGCTGCTTGCACTGGTGTCGGTACTGTTGCTTTTTATTGCAAACCTGCGCGAGGTGGCTGCCGTTGCAGCGCTGGCCGGATATTTTATTTCCTGGAAAGATTTTTCAAAATTCACCGGACCTTTTCAGTTTTTAACCCAACTAATAGCGGGATTGCTTACCGGAATAACGCTGGATTATCCTTTCTTGCACTTTCCGTTCTTCAGTATTTGTTTTTTGCTTGTGACGCTTGCAACATGTGGACGGATTATTTTTTTCCGGCATTTTGCTTATACAGGCAAATCATGGTTTGAGCCAATATTGCTGCTGCTTTCGGTTGCCGCGCATGTGACGGGAATTGTCTATAGCAACGGCGAAGTTCTTGCAATATTTATTCCTTCACTGGCTCTGGTTTTTGCTTTTATCATTGCATGGGGAATCCGCAAAGACAAGCGATTTCTTCTTGCAAAAACTAAACCCGGCTATCGCATTTCAGAAGGTCAGCCTGCGCCACCTTTCCGGCTCGAAGCCAACGATGGAAATTTTGTGAGCTTATCCGATTTTTATGGAGCGCGACATGTGCTGTTGATTTTTGTGCGTGGCGACTGGTGTCCCGGCTGTCACATGATGTTGCGAACGTACCAGCGCGAAAGCGAAAAGTTTAAAGCGAAAAATATTTTTGTTTTATCCATCGGTCCCGATCCGGTTGGCGTCAATCGCGAAATGGTGGAAAGGCTTGGACTGGATTTTAAGGTGCTCTCTGATGCCGGGCAGAAAACCGCGATGCTTTATGGCGTGCAGCTGCAGGAATACGAAAATGCTTTCGCGGAAAAATACGATGAAGGAATTCCGCTTCCCGCTTCTTTCCTTGTCGACAAAAAAGGCATCGTGCGGTATATTTCCCGGCCGGATAAAGTAGGCGAATTCCTGAATCCTTCGCTCATATTCCCGATAATTGATAAATTAACGTAATATTCCTGCATGATATCCCGCTTCGGTTTTGTTTCCCTTCTGCTTGCGTCCACTGCAATTTGCCTCAGTCTTTTTGTAACCGGCATTCCGATCTGGATAGCCCCGGCTGTTGTGGTTGCGGGATGGGTATCAGCGGCAATCGGCGTCAAAATCACTTCGCTCATTTCCGACTTTATTTTTTCTGTTGCCGCGCTACTCGCCATGGGTTTTGTGCTCGACCATCTTGCGGGGTCAATGCCATTATTTACGCTTCTAAGCATTGCGATAACTATTATTTTGCTCGCCAGGCCGGCTTTTTTACCGTCGTTCGGTTATTTAAAATATGCGTGGCTGGAACCGCTGGCTTTTATCGCCGCAGTTTCTTTGTATGTCATGGCGAATAAGTCAGGAAACGCCGGCTGGGCTGGCTGGGCATTCCCGGCTCCGGCATTGGGGTTTGCATTGATAAATACCATGGGAGCAGTAGCGGATTACTTTTCATTTTCCAAAGCTGCGCCAAAAGAATTTATCGCCAGCGAAGGAACAGTAGCGCCGTTATTTATTTTGCCCGATAACGAGGGAAAGGCTGTTTCACTTGCCGGCTTCCGTGGGAAACAGCATGTATTGCTTCTATTTGTGCGTGGCGACTGGTGCCCGACCTGTCATATCATGCTGCGTGTTTATGAAAAGCACTGCGAAAAATTCCGCGAAAAAAATATCATGCTCCTGGCCATTGGGCCGGATCTTGTCGGGGTGAACAGCGAAATGGTTAAAAAGCTGGGGCTGGATTACAGGATTCTTGCCGATGACCAGCTGGTGGCGTTAAAAGCGTATGGCGTCCAGTCCCAGGAAAACCGCGCCGGACAGCTATTCAATCCGGGAATTCCGATGCCGGCGGCAATTCTTGTGGATAAAGCCGGCATTGTCCGTTATATTTCCCGGGCCGACCGCGCGAATGATTTTCTGAACCCCATGCAGATTTTCGACGTGGTGGCAAAACTCGATGCATGATTACCGCGCTGATCGTATTGATAGTGCTGGCGCTGGCAGGAATAATAACCGCGGTTATTTTTCTGGTTTTGAAAAACAGGCTGAAAAAAGAATTTGATAAATCCGGCAGCGAGATCACGAAATACCAGAGCATCATAGACCAGGCAAACGATGCCATGCTCGTCATTGATATTGTGGATGGCCGCATTCACCAGTCGAATCCAAGTGCGGCGAGCTTGCTGGGTTATACGCAAAAGGAGCTGAACACCCGTTCACTTTTTGACTTGCACCCGGTTTCTGAACTAGAAAAAAGTTCGCGTGTAGTCGCTGATGTCTGGGAGCAGGGTGGATTGATTTACTCAGACATCCCTTTTGTCACGAAAGACGGCCAGCTTTTGGCGGTGGAATGCAGCGCGAAAGTTGCGCCATTTGAAGGCCGGCCTGCGATCGTAATTTACGCGCGTGATATCCGTGAAAGACTGCGGCTGGAAAAAGAGGTTAGTCTGCAGAAATCGATCATCGAGCAGAAGAATAAAGACATCACCGACAGCATCAACTATGCGCGCCGGATCCAGCAGGCAATTCTTCCTACGCCGGAGGAAATGCGCGCGGTTGTTCCGGAGCATTTCGTTTTTTACCGTCCAAAAGATATTGTCAGCGGCGATTTGTACTGGGCGGCCACAACCGCCGTTACTGGGGATCAGCAGAAAAAACGCGCGATTGTTGCCGCGCTGGATTGCACAGGACATGGCGTGCCGGGCGCGTTTATGAGCATTGTCGGCCACACGATTCTTGAGCAAACTTTATCGGAATCATCGGTCAGTAACCCTGCTATGGCGCTGGATTATCTCAACCGCGGTGTGATCAAAACGCTAAAGCAGAAAACAAACGACGGCTCCATTAATGACGGAATGGACATTGCATTGTGCGCCATTGATTTTGAAAATCTTTCCCTGGAATATGCCGGCGCGAACAACCCGGTTTATATTATACGCAAAGGTTCGCTCAAGCAAATCGCTCCCGATAAGCAACCGATCGGCGCTTACCTGAAAGTGACACGTCCTTTCACCAATCATGCTGTGCCGCTTGAAAAAGGAGATTGCATTTACATTTTTACCGATGGCATCCCGGACCAGTTTGGCGGACCGCGCGGAAAAAAATTTAAATACAAGCAGCTCCAGGATTTGCTGCTCAGTAATTACCAGCTTCCAATGGCTGGACAGCGCGAAGCCATCCGCGCGAAAATGGAAGAGTGGATGAGCTATGAAGGCGAATTTGAACAAACCGATGACATGCTGATCATCGGGATCCGGATTAATTGAGGACTGGATTTATAGAAAAATTTTGAATGGTGGCGAATGCTTATTTAAATTAGTTCAGATATGAATCCATAGGATTCAAATATTAATAGAATGTATGCAGCAGCATTTATGCGACCCCATCGGGGTCGTATTTTTTTAGGGAATGTTTTTTATAAACATGTAATCCCTACAGGATTTAAACCAGCGGTGTAATGAAGCCTGAATTATTGAGAAATATTTGCAAGCAGATAGAAGCAGACATTACAAGAGGACTATTATCACAACAGCATCGGCACATCATTTTTTGAGAAGCTTTTATTTTTTCATCTACTTTACTTTTGCTCTAAATCCTCTGTTTTTTCTCAGGCGATTGCTATTCCCCTGCGTAAGGTAAGCACGGTGATTTCAGGCCAGATCCCGACACGGCCAGGGAATGCAAGGAATCCAAAGCCGCGGTTCACATAGATATACCGTTTTGCTTCTTCGTATAAGCCGGCCCAGTGCGGGTAGCGAAATTGCACCGGGCTGAATTTTATGCCTGGAATTTCTACCCCGAACTGTGCGCCATGCGTATGACCGGATAGTGTTAGATGAATATGGCGTTCATGCTGCGAAACAATTTCATCGAAATGCGAAGGATCATGTGAAAGCAAAACCTTAAAAGCATTTTCCGGAATACCGTTCAGCGCAATGTCCAGTTCCCCTTTTTTCTTGAATCCGCCGCTGCCCCAGTTTTCAACACCGATCAGGTAAAGCTGTTGTCCATCCTTTTCCAGCACTGAATGTTGATTCAGCAAAAGCCGGAATCCCATGCCCGCGTGCGTCGCATATAATTTTTGCATGTTTTCTTTTTTCGCCTCTTCGGAAGGCCAGGGAACATAATCGCCGTAATCATGATTCC